>JBKKBU010000471.1:0-2787 GCA_046713755.1 Mycobacteriales bacterium | reverse complement strand
GCGACACGAGCGGGCCTTCTCGACCAGGAGGGAGGGGGGCCAGGAGCACGCCGTGCTGCGCTGGCGCGACGGCGAGGGCGTCTCGCGCACCCTGATCGACCCGACCGCCATCGACCCGTCAGGCGTGACCACGCTCGACGCGTGGGCTCCCTCCAAGGAGGGGCGGCGGATGGCGTACCAGCTCTCGACCGGCGGTGACGAGGAGTCCTTGCTGCGGGTCATGGACGTCGAGAGCGGTGAGCTGATCGACGGGCCGATCAGCCGCTGCCGCTACTCCCCGATCGCCTGGGTGCCCGGCGGCGAGGCCTTCTACTACGTGCGCCGCCTGCCCCCGGACGAGGTGCCTGCCGATGAGGAGCAGTTCCACCGTCGCGTCTACCGCCACCAGGTCGGCAGCGACACCGGGGCCGACGTCCTGGTCTGGGGTGAGGGCCTGGAGCTGACCAACTACTACGGCTGCTCGGTGTCCCTCGACGGTCGCTGGCTGATCGTCACGGCCAGCGCGGGCACGGCGCCCCGGGACGACGTGTGGCTGTTCGACCTGACCGACGCGGCCACTCCTCCCGTGGAGGTGCAGGTCGGTGTCGACGCCCGCTGCTTGCCGTGGATCGGCCGCGACGGGCGGCTCTACCTGCTCACCGATCGCGATGCCCCGAGAGGCCGGCTCTGCGTGGCCGACCCGAAGGAACCGCGGGACTGGACGACCCTCGTGCCAGAAGACGCCGAGGCGGTCCTCGAGGACGTCGAGGTGCTCGCGGACGGCCGGCTCGTCGTGCTGCGGACGCGCCACACGATCAGCGAGGTGACGGTCGACGGGACGGCGCTCGAGCTGCCGGGCCTCGGAACCGTGGCCGGGCTGTCGGGCCACCCCGAGGGCGGTCACGAGGTCTGGCTGGGGTGGACCGACGACACCAGCCCGCCGCGGGTGCATCGCTACGACGCCCGGACCGGGCTGCTCACCCTGTGGGAGGACGCCCCGGGGCGGGCGCCGCTCCCCGACGTCACCGCCACCCTCACGACCTTCACGTCGTACGACGGGACGGTGGTCCGGGCTCGCGTGCTCGCTCCGGCTGGACCTCAGCACCCCCGCCCGACCGTGCTCTACGGCTATGGCGGCTTCAACGTCTCGCTCACCCCCGGCTACACCTCCTCGGCGCTGGCGTGGGTTGCCGCGGGCGGCGTCTGGGAGGAGGCCAACCTGCGCGGCGGCGCCGAGGAGGGCGAGGGCTGGCACCGCGACGGCATGCGGGACCGCAAGCAGAACGTCTTCGACGACTTCGCCGCCGCCGCCGAGCACCTCCTCGCGACGGGCGTCACCACGCCGGGACAGCTGGCCGTCTACGGCGGGTCCAACGGCGGCTTGCTCGTGGGTGCGCACCTCACCCAGCAGCCGGCCTCGTGCGCGGCCGTCGTGTGCTCGGCGCCGCTGCTCGACATGGTCCGCTACGAGCAGTTCGGCCTCGGCCGGACGTGGAACGACGAGTACGGCACGGCGGCGGACCCCGAGCAGCTGGGCTGGCTGCTGGCGTACTCGCCTTATCACCGCGTGGTCCAGGGCACCTCCTACCCAGCGGTGCTGTTCACGGTGTTCGACGGCGACTCGCGCGTCGACCCGCTGCACGCGCGCAAGCTCTGCGCGGCGCTGCAACACGCGACGACATCGGAGGCACCCGTGCTGATCCGCAGTGAGAGCGACGTCGGTCATGGTGCCCGGTCGGTGACGAGGACGGTCGGGCTGTCGGTCGACGCACTGGCCTTCATGGCGCACCACACCGGGCTGGCGCTGTGACGGCCCTGGGTGTGACCGCTCTGGAAGGCTTCGACGGGCCGGCGGCGCTGGCCACCGGCGGCCGGATCCTGCTCGTGATCGTGCTGGCGTTCGTCCTGCGAGCGGTGCTGTTCCGCGCGATCAAGCGGCTGATCAAGCAGGCCACCGAGACCTCGGTGCCGGTGGTGCTCCGGCCCTTGCGTGAGAAGACCCCGAGCCTGCTCATCGCGGCCTCGCCGTTGTTGTCGGAGCGCCGCAAGCAGCGGGCCGGCACGATCGGTTCGGCACTGCGCAGCGTGACCTCGATCGTGGTCTTCACGCTGGCCGTCACCACCATCTTGGGGGAGCTCGGCGTCGACCTCGGACCGGTGCTCGCCTCGGCCGGCATCGTCGGGGTCGCCATCGGCTTCGGCGCGCAGAACGTCATCAAGGACTGGCTCAACGGGATGTTCATGATCCTCGAGGACCAGTACGGCGTCGGCGACGTTATCGACGCCGGCCCCGCCATCGGCACCGTCGAGGCCGTGTCCCTGCGGACGACCCGGCTGCGCGGCGAGGACGGCACGGTCTGGCACGTCCGCAACGGCGAGGTGCTGCGGGTCGGCAACCTGAGCCAGGGTTACGTGCCCCCGGAGCCCTCCGGCCCGACTCCGCCCGTCGAGCCGCCACCGGCAACAACACCGCCACGGCCGCCGACGCGCGCCCGGCGCAAGCGGGCCGCAGACTGAGCAGCGTGCCCCTCACCGTCCTCGTCACCGGCGCGACCGGCTACATCGGCGGCCGGCTCGTCCCCCGACTGCTCGCCGAGGGTCACGCCGTCCGCGCGATGACCCGCGACACCGGTCGGCTGCGCGACGTCCCCTGGGCCGGCGACGTGGAGGTCGTGCAGGCTGACGCGCTCGATGCGGCCTCGCTGGGCCCCGCGCTCGAGGGCGTCGATGTCGCCTACTACCTCGTGCACTCCATCGACACCGGGGCGGACTTCGTCGACCGTGATCGGCGCGCAGCAACGGCTTTTG
>JBKKBU010000470.1:0-8582 GCA_046713755.1 Mycobacteriales bacterium | reverse complement strand
CGAGGGCTTCCCGGAGCGCCTGCCCGAGGGCAAGGGAGGTGTCCTCGACGGTGTGGTGCGCATCGACGTGGAGGTCGCCCTTGGTGACCACCGTGAGGTCGAACCCGCCGTGCCGCCCGAGCTGGGCAACCATGTGGTCGAAGAAGGGCACCCCGGTGTCGGACGAGGCCTGCCCCGTGCCGTCGAGGTCGAGCTCGACGCGGACGTCGCTCTCCTTGGTCGTGCGCTCGACCGTGCTTCGACGGCCAGCCTCGCGGGTCATGGCAGTCATCCTCCCAGAACTCCTTCCAGGGCTGCGAGGAAGGCCGTCGTCTCTGCCGTGGTGCCGGCATTGACCCGCAACCAGCCAGCCAGACCCGGCCCCGACGAGACGTCGCGGACTAGGACCCCGCGGTCGAGCAGGCCCTGCCAGATCGCTGCCGGATCGTCGAACGGCCCGAAGAGCAGGAAGTTGGCCGACGTGGGTACGACAGTGAGGCCGAGGCCTCGGATGTGTTCGACGATCCGGTCGCGCTGACCCTTGACGGCATCGACCGTGCCCAACAGCTCCGTGGTGCGCGCCAGCGCCACCCGCGCCGCGATCTGAGTGAGCGTCGACAGGTGGTAGGGCAGCCGCACGAGCCGCAGGGCATCCACGACCGCCGCCGACGCAGCGACGTAGCCCAGGCGGGTCCCCGCCATGGCAAAGGCCTTGGACATGGTGCGGCTCACCACCAACCGGGGGTGCTGATCCAGCAGGGTGACGGCAGAGGGGACATCGGCGAACTCGGCGTACGCCTCGTCCACGACGACCATGCCCCGGCTGGTCTCGCACAGCGCGGCGACGACGTCGAGACCGGTGACCGTGCCGGTCGGGTTGTTGGGGGTGGTGAGGAAAATGACGTCAGGGTCGTGGCGGCGGACGGCCGCAACGGCGCCATCGACCGAGATCGTGAAGTCCTCGGCGCGGCGCTCGGGGACCCACGCGGTGCTGGTGCCGGCCGCGAGGATCGGGTGCATGGAGTACGACGGCTCGAAGCCGAGCGCCAGTCGGCCCGGCCCACCGAACGCCTGCAAGACCTGTTGAAGGACCTCGTTGGACCCGTTGGCGGCCCACACCTGATCGACACCGAGGGCGCCACCGGTCTGCGAGGTGAGGTAGCAGGCCAGTGCTTCGCGCAGGTCGACCGCCTCGCGGTCGGGATAGCGGTTGAGGGTCGGGCCCGCCTCCCCCACCGCGCGAGCCAGATCCGCGATGAGGGCTGCGGACGGGGGGTGCGGGTTCTCGTTGACATTGAGCTGGATGGCCTGCGGCAATTGTGGTGCGCCGTAGGGCTGCTTGCCGACGAGGTCGTCCCTGACGGGAAGGGTCACCGGACGCGGACCTGGACGGCCTCGACGTGCGCCGCCAGGTCCTCGGCCCCGCCGAGCGCCCTGACGTGCGGCGCGACGGCCGCCAGCGCGGCCGGGGTGTAGTGGACGAGCGACATGCGCTTGAGGAACGACTGCGCCGACAGGCCGCTGGAGAAGCGGGCGGTGCCTCCGGTGGGAAGGACGTGGTTGGAGCCGGCCAGGTAGTCGCCGAGCGAGACGGGCGTGTGGCTGCCGATGAACACCGCGCCGGC
Source organism: Mycobacteriales bacterium (assembly GCA_046713755.1). Lineage (GTDB taxonomy): Bacteria > Actinomycetota > Actinomycetes > Mycobacteriales > SCTD01 > JAUYQP01. The sequence goes on along the minus strand of JBKKBU010000470.1, from coordinate 6,978 downwards.
GTTGCGCACCCGACGGGCCCGCTCCGGGGCGTCGTGCGTGATGACCTCGAGGTGCTCGGCGGCCCACCTGTCCACCACCTCGAGGCCGTGGTCGAGGTCGTCGACGAGGACGTGCGCGGACTGGCCGGCCAAGGCCGTCTCGATGCGGTCGCGGTGGGTCGCGACGGGGATCTGCTTGCCGAGCTCCACATCCACCGCGTCGAGCAGCTCCGCACTCGGGGTCACGAGCAAGCAGGCGGCCAGCGGGTCGTGCTCGGCCTGCGCGATCAGGTCGGCCGCAAGGTGGGTCGGGTTCGCGGTGTCGTCGGCGAGGATCGCGATCTCGGTGGGGCCCGCCTCGGAGTCGATCCCCACCTTGCCCTGCACCAGTCGCTTCGCCGCCGTGACGTAGACGTTGCCGGGCCCCGTGATGACGTCGACCCGTGGGCAGCCTGCGACGCCGAACGCCAGCATGGCGATCGCCTGCGCCCCGCCGACCGCGTAGACCTCATCGACACCGAGCAGGGCGCAGGCCGCCATCACGACGGGGTGCGGCAGGCCGTTGTCCTTCGGCGGCGACGCCACCGCCAGGCTGCCGACTCCCGCCACCTGGGCCGGCACGACGTTCATGACCACGGAGCTCGGGTAGGCCACGCGGCCCCCCGGGACGTAGAGACCGACGCGACCAACGGGGACCCAGCGCTCGGTCACCGTCGCGCCCTCCGCGACCTGCACCACCTCGTCGGCTCGCAACTGCCCGAGGGCGACCCGCCGAACCCGGCTGGCGGCCTCCTCAAGGGCCGCCCGCACGGAGGGGTCCAGCTCATCCAGCGCCAGCTGCAGTGCGACAGCGGGGACGCGCACGCTCTCGAGGCGCACTCCGTCGAAGCGCTCCGTCGCCTCGATCACGGCAGCGAGCCCACGGTCGCGCACGTCTTCGACCGTCGCCCGCACCAGCTCGGCTCCAGCCGCTACGTCGAGGACGGCCCGCGGCAGCGACGACAGCGGGTCGACGTCGCGACGACCGCGCAAGTCGATGCGGGAGAGCACGGTTGGGCCCCTTCGAGCAGGTGCGGGTGAGCTCGCAGGCTACCGGCGCAGGCGCTTGCGCCCCAGCGGGAGCAGCGTGAGCCCGACCACCGCCATGGCGAGCAGGCCGCTGGTGCGGGCCACGCCCGTGGGCGTGGGATCTGCGGTCGGGAGCAACAGCCGGCTCGGCGTCGCGGCGACTCCGAACCCCAGGTTGACAGAGCCCGCGCTGCGGTCACTCAGCAAGACGACGAGGCGCAGCACGTGGCCGGGCTGCACCACCGTGTCCACCTGGGAGAGCACGACGGTGCGCAGCACGAAGCCGTCGTCGCGCTGACTCGCAGCGTCGGTCCCGGTGGCCAGGGTGGTGCACGACGTGGCCGACACGCAGTCGAGCAGTGCCACCTCGAGGTCAACGCGCTCGTTGCCGTTGCCGGGGCGGTCGACACCCATCAGCTGCGTCCAGAGCTCCAGTCGCGGGATTCCGCTGATCACCGACCCGGCGTCGACCTGCAGGTCGACCTCGAAGCGTGTGGGACCGGCCGGTGCAGCCAACCCGGCTGCGGTGGGTTGCAGCGTGCGTCCCTCCCGGCCGTCCGCGTCCACGTCGGGTGGCGGGCCAGCGCCGGTCGGCGGGTCGGTCGAAGAACCGCTGGGCACCGCGAGGTAGTAGCTGGTCGGCTCGAGGGCGGTCGGACCGGGACTCGCCGTCGGACCGGGACTCGCGGTCGGACCGGGACCGGCCGACTGACTGGGACTCCCCGTCGGGCCGGGACTGGCGGTCGGACCGGAACTCGTCGTCGGACCGGAACTCGTCGTCGGGCCGGGGCTGGTGGTCGGACCGGCACTCGCAGCGGGCGAGGGCTCGCCGGTCGGAGCCATCGTGGGACGCGGTGGCTCTGCCGCCGACGGCGCGTCGGTGGGCGCGACGAGGGGAGCCTGGGTGGCCGTCGCCGCGGTCGAGCCCACGTCGCTCGAGCGCACCGGGGAGGGCAGCGCCAGGATCGACGTCGCCGGACTCGCTGTGGCGATTGGCCGCTGATCTGCCTGCGGACCGCTGCTTCCAGCCGCTCCACCTGGCCCCGGGAGCGCCCCGCCGAGCACCAGCGCCGCCGCCGCCGCGCCACCGGTCACGGCCTTGGCCGCCCGACCGGCGCGATCCACGGTGGCCACCAACGGCACCTGCGCCAGCCAGGTCACCGGCCCGAGCACCCAGGCCAGCCGACCGACGGAGATGTTGAGGAAGGCCCGCACGACGGCCGGATCGAACTGCGTACCGGCGAACCGGGTCAGCTCTGCTCGCGCCGCTCCGGCGCTGCGCACGGTGTTGTACGAACGAGCCGACGTCATGACCTCGTATGCATCCGCCACGGCAACGATCCGGGCGGCGTAGGAGATGCCCTCCCCCTGCAACCCCTGTGGGTAACCGCTGCCGTCCCAGCGCTCGTGGTGCTCGCGCACCGCCAGCCCCCACTCACCCAACCAGGGCAGCAGGCCCACGGCCAGCCGCTCACCCTCGTCGGGGTGTCTGCGGACCGTTGCCCACTCCTCGTCGCTCAAGCCGGCGGTGGAGTTCAGCACTGCTGAGGGGACCATCAGCTTGCCGAGGTCGTGGACCAACGCCGCCCACCGCAGCCGAGCACTGTCGTCGGGCTCCAGGCCGAGCTGCTCGCTCAGCAGGTCGGTCAAGGCCCGCACCCGCTCGGAGTGACCACGCGTCCGCTTGTCGTGCAGGCCGATGATGGACACGAGCGTGACGAGCGTCTCGGCCGCTTCGAGCGGCTCGCCCGAGTCACCCGCATTCCGGAGCCGGCGCAGGTTCTTCTCCAGCTCACGGGTGCTGGGGGTCCGGGCGGCCCGGAGCCGGGACGGCGCCCGATCAGGGAACAGCAAGGAGAGCTCGAGCAGCACAGCCAACGGCAGCAGACGTCGAGCCAGGCGATCGGTGAGCAACAGCGCTGCGGTGGAGCCGCCGAGCACCACGACCCACCAGACCGTCGACTCGGCCAGCCCCTCTGCCGTGGGCAGCAGCCTGGTCAGCGCGAGGGCGGCGCCGAGGCCGACGAGGATGGGGACGACCAGCACAGTGAGGCGCAGGACGGCGCCGAGCACCGGCCGCGCCGCCCATCGGTCCTGCGCGCGCCTGCGCTGACTGCGCCGACTCACTGCTCCGCCACCGATACAGGATGCCCCATTCCACGGGCAGAAGCAGTAGGCCAAACGGCCCACCGTCGACCCGCGCCGTCTACGCTCCAGCAGTGTCGGATCGGCTCCCGCTGTTTCCCCTCGGTCTCGTCCTCTTTCCCGGCCTGCTGCTGCCGTTGCACGTGTTCGAGGACCGCTACCGGGTGCTGATCGGGGAGCTGCGGGAGAAGCCCGAGGCGGAGCGCCGCTTCGGAGTCGTCGCCATCCGACAGGGCCGTGAAGTCGGCGAGGACGGCGTAGCCGCGCTCCACGACGTCGGCTGCGTCGCAGAGCTACGCCGGATCGCGCCGTACGACGACGGTCGCTACGACATCGTGACCACCGGCTCGGACCGCTTTCGACTCGAGGGGTTGGAGCGCGGCAAGCCCTACCTGCAGGGCGACGTCACCTGGTTGCGCGAGGACGTCGGCGACGCCGATCTCGTTCGGGTGCTGGACCCAGCCGTCCGGAGCAGCTTTGCCGACTACCTCGATGCCTTGGCAACAGCCTCCGCGGAGGACGTGGACGTGCCAGACCTGCCTGAGGACCCGTTGACGCTGTCGTACCTGATTGCGGCGACCGTGCTCATGGACCTCGAGGACCGGCAGCGCCTCCTGGCCGAGCAGGACGCGACCACCCGACTGCGTGCCGAGCTGACTCTCATGCGACGTGAGTCGACCCTGCTCCGTGCGCTGTCCAGCGCACCTGCCCCCGAGCTGACCCGGACCCCCGTCAACCCGAACTGAGCTCAGCAGCGATCACGGAGCTTCCACATCACTCCCGGCGGTACGCGAGCGGGACGAGGAAGCCGAGCAGCGCCCCCACCGGCCAGCCGACGGTCGCCTCCTTGGCCATCAGGCGCACGTTCGCTTCCAGGTCGGTTCGTGCCCCGTCCGCGACCGCCGCACGGAAGTCCGACCGCCCGACCAGGGCGCCGACCTCGGCCGCCGCGAAAGCAGCACCGAGCGCCGCCACTGCCAGGGCGAGGACGACGGCCGGACCCCACCGGCGGGCGAAGCGCCACGACAGGAGGCCGCAGCCGATGCCGACCACGGCGGTGATGGCCAGAAACGTCGCGTCGGAGCCGATGAAGTCCTCCTGCTCCGGCATGGCGAACCGGGCCGAGTCCTTGGCGAACACCGCGACATCGGCATGCGGCGCTAACGCGGACCAGAGCAGCCCCACCGGCGCGGCGAGCAACACCACACCGGCTGCGATCACCAGGCCGACGAGCAGGGAGCTACGCAGGAAGGGACCGTTGCGGTGCGAGGGCGCCTCGCCGTAGGGAGCGAGCGGCCCGGACGCCAAGGGAGGAGTCGCGCCAGATCGATCGGGGGCGGCCCAGGGATTCGTCACCCCCACATCCTGCCTGCCCGGCGCACGGAGCCGTACTCTGCCCCGCGTGCGCCACCCCCAGCTCAGCCGCCTGTCGATCGGTTGTCTCGCTGTGTCGCTGCTCCTCGGCAGCTGCAGCGGCGAAGGAGACGGTCCGCCCAGCGCCGCTGTCGTCTCGGCGCCGGTTCCCGGGGTGACCCTGCCGCCGGACCCGCTGCGGGAGCTCGTGCCCACGCCGGCCGAGGTGCCCGCCGGCCTGACGCCCCTGCTCACCGCGACGGGGCCGCGCGACGCGGCAGCCATCGCGGCCTTCTCTGCCGACCCGGTCGCCGCCGGCAAGGCGCTCAAGGCCAACGGCTTCAGCCGGGCCTACGTCGTCCAGTACGCCCACCCCAGCGATGGCCGGGTCGTGTCAGTGGTCGCGGTCCGGTTCGCGTCGGTCAAGGGCGCCATGGCCGACCTCGCAGCCGACCTGAAGGCCGCCACGGGGAAGCCGGTCAAGACGGCAGTGGTCGGCGAGCAGTCGGCCGCCACGAGCCAACCGCTCCCGAAGGGCGCCGGCGAGCTCATCACCCTGCGGTTCCGGTCCGGCCCGACCACCTGGTTGGTCGCCTACGGCGCCCGGCCGAAGGCCGATCCGGCGGTCGCCGTCCGACTTGCCACAGCGCTGGTCGCGCGCGCCACCACCTGAGCGCTAGTGCCAGCTGTCCGCGGTGCGCCACACCAGGACGTCCAGGACCCGCAGCTGCGGGACCGCCGAGCCGCACACCACATCGAGCTGGCTGAACGCCGCCTCCTCCGCGCGGAGGTCGGCGCGCATCTGAAGGCACAGCAGACTCATGAACTCCCGCCAGCTGCGGTGCGCAGCCCGCTCGATGGCGCCCGGCGCGGTGTAGCTCTCGAAGATCCGGCTGTCGTAGAGGGGCACCAGGTCGGGGCGCTTGCGGTGGAGGACCTTCGACAGGATGGTCCCGCGCACGCCCTTGCCGGCGTAGGGCGCCTCGTCGAGCACCGCGAACAGGTCGGCGACCTGCTCGACGACCTCGTCGGAGGCGTCCTGCAGGGCTACCGCGGGTAGGTCGGCGACGCCGGTGATGCGCGGCAGCAGCTCCTTCAGCAGCTGGAACCGCCCACGGTCGACCTCGGTGCCGATGAGGGCTGGCGCGAGCAGGTCGGCATCTACGAGGCTGGCGCTGCCGTTGGTGACGAGCAGGTCGTACGACGGGTAGGCGTAGCCGTTGCGGAGGTCGAGGTAGTCGAGCAGGAGCTGGTCGGGGTGCTCGACCGCGAGCGTGCCGGCACACAGGTGCATGGTGTCCACGCCTCAGCCTGCCACGTTGATCAGCCGGAGACCGGCAGGCACCCCGGCCCGAGCAGGGCCTTGAGATCGGCGAACAGCGCCGGCGTCGCGGTGACCCTCAGCCGGTCGTCGAGTCGGACAACCGTGGTCTTGCCGGCGTTGACGAGCTGCAGGTGCACCTCGGTGGTGCCGGGGTGCGAGGCGAGCACCTCCTTGAAGCGCTCGACGACCGGCGGGGTGCAGCGCTGGGTGGACAGCGACACGATGACGGGACCGCGCGGCCCCTGCGACAGGTCGGGAACGATCACCTCGTTGGCGATGATCTTCGGAACGTCCTCGCGCTTGTCGATGCGGCCGCGCACCAGGACCACAGCGTCCTCGACGAGCTGCACCGCGGCCGCGTGATACGACTGGGGGAAGAACATGCACTCGACGGCGCCCTCGAGGTCCTCCAGGATCACCAGCGCCCAGGCGTCGCCCTTCTTGGTGATCTTCCGGGTGACGCTGGACAGGATGCCTCCGACCACGACGTTGGATCCGTCGTCCCGATCGGCAAGGGCCGAGACGGGGCAGTCGACGGCCGCCGCGATGACGTGCTCGACGCCGAACAGCGGGTGGTCGGAGACGTAGAGGCCCAGCATCTCGCGCTCGTACGCGAGCAGCAGCGTCTTGTCCCACTCCCCCATCGGAATGGCGACCTCGAACGCCGATCCGAGCTCCTCCGCGCCCTCGTCGCCCCCGTCGCCGAACAGGTCGAACTGGCCGTTCGCCTCGTTGCGCTTGGTGCCCATCACCGCGTCGATCGACTCGACATGGACGTGGACCAACCCCTTGCGGGTGTGGCCGAGCGAGTCGAAGGCACCGGCTTTGACGAGCGACTCGACGGTCTTCTTGTTGCAGGCGACCGCCTCGACCTTGCGCAGGAAGTCGCTGAAGTCCAGGAAGCGGCCCTTGCCGGTGCGGGTCGCGACGATGGAGGCGACGACGTTGGTCCCGACGTTGCGGATCGCCGACAGCCCGAAGCGGATGTCGGTGCCGCGGGGAGTGAAGTCGGAATCGGAGTCGTTGACGTCCGGCGGCAGCACCTTGATGCCCATCCGCCGGCACTCGGCGAGGTAGAGAGCGCTCTTGTCCTTGTCGTCCTTCACCGA
>JBKKBU010000469.1:0-11923 GCA_046713755.1 Mycobacteriales bacterium | reverse complement strand
GGCCAGCGCGAGCGACGTCAGCCCCCGGACGGCCGCCCGGCGCCGCGATCCGCCGGACAGCGCCAGCGCCGCGGCGACTCCCATCCACAGCATCCCGTGGTCGGCCGAGCTGGTCAGTCGTGGCAGCACCCGGTCCAGCACCGGCGCATCCAAGGCCGCTGCCTTCCGGTACAACGCCAGATCCAGCTTGTCCGCGCGCCGCAACACCCTTGCCACCAGTGGCCTCCATCGGGCACCGCTCGGCGCCCCCGAGCAGTCCTTGCCCCAGATCCGGCGCGCTGCAACCCGCCCGCTCGGGTGATCTTGCTCAGACCACCTGGTGGAGCCAGGTGACGGGCGCGCCCTCGCCGGCCTCGCGGTACGGCTCGAGCTCGGCGTCCCACGGACCGCCGAGCAGGGCGTCGATCCCATGGGAGAGCTGCGGTCCCTGCGCGGTGGCCAGCAGGCTGCGCAGCCGATCCTCGCCGACCACGATGTCGCCGTTGGCGCTGATCGCCGAGCGATGGGCGCCGAGGTTCGGCGTCACGGTGTAGCGCTCGCCGTCGTAGCCGGCGCTCGGCTCCTCGGTGACCTCGTAGCGCAGTGGGTTCCAGCCCCGCAACGCGCCGGCGAGCCGGGCGGCGGTGCCCGGTCGGCCCCGCCAGCCGGTCTCGGCCCGCAGGTGACCGGGCGCCGCCTGCTGCGCAGTCCAGGACAGCGACACCCGCACGCCGAGCTCCGCCGCGACCGCCCACTCCACGTGGGGGCACAGCGCAGGCGGGCAGGAGTGCACGTAGAGCACGCCCGTCGTGAGCATGGAGTCCTCCGGTCCGTCGAGGGTCGCCTTCCCCGGCGGCCTCGTGGAGCACGGAACTCACGCTTGTGAACGACTGCTGAACAACTCTGCGTGCTCATCCTGCCACGAGACGTCATGTCCCACCAGCACCAACTGCCCCACGCGTGTCGCGACCGATCCGCCAACCTCCGCCCCGCCCCCGGCCCCGGCCCCGGCCCCGGCCCCGGCCCCGGCTCCGGCTCCGGCTCCGGCTCCGGCTCCGGCTCCGGAGATCAACAGCACATCCGCACGCTTTTCAGGTCCTGAAACCGTGCGGACGTGCTGTTGATCATGGGAATCGGCGAGGGGGCGGTCAGGCGAGGGGCCGAGGGGCACCGGCGTACGCCGAGAGCCAGGCTCCGACGGCGGCGAGCAGCTGGGCCTGGAGCTCGGCGGGCATCAGCGAACCGGTGATGGAGCAGCGGGCCAGGTCGGCGAGCTCGGCGGCGGTCCAGCCGAGCGCAGCGAGGGCGGCGTACTGGTCGACCAGGCCCGAGCGGAAGACGAGCGGGTCGTCCGAGCCCAGCGCCACCGGAACGCCGGCCGCCCGCAAGGTCCGCACCGGCACGTCCGCCAGCGAGGGCAGCACGCCGAGCGCGACGTTGGAGGCGGGGCACACCTCGCAGACGACGCCCCGAGCAGCGAGCAGCTCCAGCAGCGCGGGGTCCTCGACCGAGCGCACGCCGTGGCCGATCCGGGCCGCCCCGAGCCGCTCGACCGCCAGCCGGACCGACCCCGGCCCCCGGAGCTCCCCCGCGTGCGGCAAGGCGGCCAGCCCGGCGTCCCGGGCCAGCCGGAAGGCCTTCTCGAAGGCTGCGGTGTCACCCCGGGTCTCGTCGTTGGACAGCCCGAAGCCGACGACGCCGGCGCCGGCGTAGCGCTTGGCCACCCTGGCCAGCGCCTCCGCCTCCCCGGGGTGCCGGGTCCGGTTGGCCGCGATGACCAGCGCCATCCCCACCCCGGTGGCGGCGGTCGCGTCGGCCATCGCGGACAGCAGGACCTCCACGGTCCGTTGCAGGCCACCGAGCCGTGGGGCGTACGTCGTCGGGTCCACCTGCAGCTCGACCCACGCCGAGCCGGCGACCCGCTCGTCCTCGGCGATCTCCCCGACCACCCGGCGGACCTCGACCTCGCCCTGCAGGAGGTCGCGCGCGGCGTCGTACAGGCGTTGGAACTTGAGCCAGCCGCGCAGCACTGTGACGTCGAGGTCGGCGTGCGAGGGGTCCAACAGCGCCGGCGGCAGCGTGCGGCCCTGCTCGGCGGCCAGCTCGACGAGGGTGCTCGGCCGCATGCCGCCGGTGAGGTGCAGGTGGAGGTGCGCCTTCGGCAGCGCCACGAGGTCCACCCGTCCAGCATCCCAGGGCCGTGTCGGTCCGCCGGGCGTCGGTGGGACGAGGCAGACTGTGGGCCTTCCCACCGCACGACACAGATCGGACCCGCGTGACCTCCCCGGCAAGCTCGTCGCCGCCCCGCTCGGACTACACCGCCAAGCACCTCTCCGTCCTGGAGGGGCTCGAGGCGGTGCGCAAGCGCCCCGGCATGTACATCGGCTCGACCGACTCCAAGGGCCTGACCCACCTCGCCTTCGAGATCGTCGACAACGCCGTCGACGAGGCGCTCGCCGGCCACTGCGGCCGCATCGAAGTCACCCTCCACGGCGACGGATCGCTCGAGATCGCCGACGACGGTCGCGGCATCCCGGTCGATGTCGAGCCCAAGTCCGGGTTGACCGGCGTCGAGCTCGTCCTCACCAAGCTCCATGCGGGCGGCAAGTTCGGCGGCGGCGGTTACAAGACCTCCGGCGGTCTGCACGGCGTGGGCGCCTCCGTGGTCAACGCCCTGTCCGTCCGGCTCGACGCCGTCGTACGACGGGGTGGGCGGGTGCACACGATGTCGTTCAGCCGTGGGGTGCCCGGCACCTTCGCCGGTGACGGCTCGGCCGCCGCGTTCACCCCGCGCGACGGCCTGTCGGTCGCCGGCAAGGCGCCGGTGAAGCAGACCGGCACCTCGATCCGGTGGTGGCCGGACCTTCCGCTGTTCAGCAAGGGGTCGGCGGTCGACCTCGACGAGCTCTACGCGCGACTGCGGCAGACCGCCTTCCTCGTCCCCGGCCTGGCGCTGGTGGTCGTCGACCGCCGCGGCGATGAGGTGGTCGAGGAGGTCTTCCGCCACGACGGCGGGGTCGTCGACTTCGTCGAGCACCTGGCGCCGGACCGTCCGGTCTGCGACCCGGTCCACCTGGTCGGCACGGGGAGCTTCAAGGAGACAGTGCCGGTCCTGGACGACAAGGGCCACATGACGACGCAGACCGTCGAGCGCGACTGCGAGGTCGACATCGCGCTGCGCTGGGGCACCGGCTACGACGTCACCGTCCAGTCGTTCTGCAACGTCGTCCGCACCGGCCACGGCGGCACCCACCAGAACGGCTTCGAGCGCGCGCTCCTCAAGACCCTCAACGAGGCCCTGCTCGCGACCCGCGTCCACAAGGCCAAAGACGATCCGGTCGTCAAGGACGACATCCTCGAGGGCCTCACGGCCGTCATCACCGTCAAGGTGCCGGAGCCGCAGTACCTCGGCCAGACCAAGGACGAGCTCGGCACTCCCGGGGTCTCGCGGATCGTCGCGGACGTGGTGGCCAAGCAGCTCAAGGCGGTGTTCCTCGACAGCCGCAAGACCAAGACGCAGGCCCGCACCGTCTTGGAGAAGGTCTCCGCGGCTGCTCGGACGCGACAGGCAGCCAAGGCCTCGAAGGAGGCCGCCCGCCGCAAGACCGCGCTCGAGACCTCGACGCTGCCGGCCAAGCTCGCCGACTGCCGTTCGACCGAGGTCTCCCGCACCGAGCTGTGGCTCGTCGAGGGTGACTCCGCGCTCGGCACTGGCAAGCTGGCCCGCAACAGCGAGTACCAGGCGATGCTGCCGCTGCGCGGCAAGATCCTCAACGTCCAGAAGGCCACGCCGTCGGAGATGCTCTCCAACGCCGAGTGCTCGTCGATCATCCAGGTGGTCGGCGCCGGCACCGGCCGGACCTTCGACCTCGACCAGATGCGGTACAACAAGATCGTTCTCATGGTTGACGCAGATGTCGATGGAGCCCACATCCGCTGCCTGCTCATCACACTTTTTGCCAAGTACATGCGTCCGGTCATCGAGGCCGGCCGGCTCTACGCAGCTGTGCCGCCGCTGCACCGCATCGAGGTAGCCGGCGGCAAGGAGCCGATCTACACCTACAGCGATAAGCAGCTGAAGCACGAGCTGAAGAAGATCGAGGCCCGCGGCGCCCGGGTGAAGGGACAGATCCAGCGCTACAAGGGGCTCGGTGAGATGGACCCCGACCAGCTGGCCGAGACGACGATGCACCCGGCGACCCGCACCCTGCGCCGGATCCGGCCGGGTGACGCCGAGGCTGCCGAGCGCGCGCTCGAGCTGCTCATGGGCAACGAGGTCGCCCCGCGCCGCGACTTCATCATCAGCAACGCGTCCCGCGTCGACCGAGAGCTGCTGGACACCTAGATGCAGAAGGCCACCTGATGCCACCCCGCAAGCGCTCCACCACCAGCAGCGTCATCCCGCCTTTCGTGGGCGAGGGCACGATCGTCGACACCGACGTCGTCGAGGAGCTCGAGTCCTCCTACCTCGAGTACTCCTACTCCGTCATCTACAGCCGTGCGCTGCCCGATGCCCGCGACGGCCTCAAGCCCGTCCACCGCCGCATCCTCTACTCCATGTACGACGCCGGCCTGCGGCCGGACCGTGGCTACGTGAAGAGCGCCCGCGTCGTCGGTGACTGCTTCGCGGCTGGCACCCTGGTGCGGACACCGGATGGCGAGCGGACGATCGAGTCGCTGGCGATCGGTGACCTGGTCCTCACGGCCGAGGGCACCGCCACGCCGATCCTCATGACGTACGCCAACCCGGTAGCGCCCGCGGTGGAGGTGTGCTTCCGAGACGGCCGCAAGGTTGTGTGCACGCGGGACCAGCTCTTCCGCGTCGTCAACGACGACCTCGCCGTCGAATGGGTCCGAGCATCGGAGCTCCCGGGCAAGCGCGTGCTCAACAGCCGACTCCCCTCGACTGGCGGGCCGCAAACTGCCTTCACCTTCGACGCCGACGAGCCGCTCGCCAAGGCTTACGTCCTGGGGCTGCTAGTCGCCGAGGGCTTCCCTGCCCAGCGGGGCAGACCTGCGGACGGTCGCGTCCGCGTCAGCATGACCGACGACGAGCCGTTGCAGGCTGTCGAGGCGTGGGCTCGCCGGGTCGGCTTGTCAAGCAGTTCCCGAAACGTCAAGACGGCCGAGCCTCATCACAAGCCCCAGCGCCAAGTGTCGTTGGCTCGCCATGTCGAGCTGTTGGAAGCCACGATGCCCCGCAGCGCCGAGAAGCGGATACCTCCTGCAGTACTGGCCGATCACGAGCTGTGGCTGCCCTTCCTCGCCGGTTTCCTGGACGGCGACGGGTACGTGCGCAAAGGACGCCGCGAGGTCGTCTTCACGACCACCAGTGATCTCCTCCAGCAGCAGATCCTCATCGTGCTCGCGGACCTGGGCGTGAGAGCACACGTCTGGAGCAAGGCCAACGAGGGCCTCCTGCCGGAGCTCGCTGTGACAGTCACGGGGCTCGACGCATGCAAGCTGGCATCAATGCTGTCCCGCTGGGTCCGCTCCCAGCGAAAGCGCACCGACCTCCTGAACATGCTGACGCTCGGTCGTAACAGCGTCGGCCGCGGCCCCGACCAGCTTCCGGTCCGCCGAGTGCTCGAGGAGCTTGACAAGGCGAGTTGCGGCAGCGGCTGGTACCAGGCGACGGACGGAACGAAATTCCGTCAGCGCCTCGACCCCGCCGGCTCTGCAGAGGTGCGCTACGGGCGCTCGGGCGGCGTGGCACTCGCTGACCGGCAGGTCTCGCTCCACCGGATGCATCTCGACGGTTGGGTGGACAAGCTTGCCCGCGTCGGATCACCCCTGGCGGTCGCCATGGACTCCTTGGCCGGCGCGACGTTCGTGGACGTCGACTCCGTCGTGCCCGTGCCCCCGGTCGCGAACTTCGACATCCAGGTGGCCTCGGACGACCACGCCTTCGTGGCGGCGGGCGTCGTCGTCCACAACTGCATGGGCAAGTACCACCCTCACGGCGACAGCGCTATTTATGACGCGATGGTGCGGCTTGCCCAGCCGTTCTCGATGCGGGTGCCGCTCATCGACGGGCACGGCAACTGGGGATCTCCCGACGACTCCGCGGCAGCCTCGCGTTACACCGAGTGCCGACTCACCCCTGCCGCGATGTCGCTCGTGGAGGGCCTCGACGAGGAGACCGTCGACGTCGAGCCCAACTACGACGGTTCGCTGACCCAGCCGTCGGTGCTGCCGGCGGCGTTCCCCAACCTGCTCGTCAACGGCACCTCCGGCATCGCGGTCGGCATGGCGACCAACATGATCCCGCACAACCTGGTGGAGGTCGTCGACGCGGCGCGCCTGCTGCTGGAGCAGCCCGACTGCACCCTCGACGACCTGATGGCGCTGGTCCCAGGGCCCGACCTGCCGACCGGCGGGCAGTTGCTCGGCATGGAAGAGGTGCGGCAGGCCTACGAGACCGGCCGGGGCGTCGTGCGCATGCGCGCCACCGCCGAGGTCGGGCCGCTGCCACGCGGCAAGTCCCACATCACCGTGTCCGAGCTGCCCTACGGCGTCGGCACCGAGCGGGTGATCAGCAAGATCAAGGAGCTGGTCACCGGCAAGAAGCTGCAGGGCATCAGCGACGTCAAGGACCTCACCGACCGCTCCGTCGGGACGCAGCTGGTCATCGAGGTGAAGGCCGGCTTCAACCCGCAAGCAGTGCTCGGCGAGCTGTTCCGCCTCACCCCGCTCGAGGAGTCCTTCGGCATCAACGCCCTCGCCCTCGTCGACGGGCAGCCCCGCACCCTCGGCCTCAAGGAGCTGTTGCAGGTCTTCCTCGACCACCGCGTCGACGTCGTTACCAGGCGCTCGCGATACCGGTTGCGCAAGGCGCAGGAGCGCGCCCACCTGGTCGAGGGTCTGCTCACCGCGCTGGGCGACATCGACCGCGTCGTCCGCATCATCCGAGCCAGCCAGGACGCCGGCGAGGCCCGTGAGCAGCTGCAGCTGCAGATCGGCCTGTCCGACCTGCAGGCCGGCTACGTCCTCGACATGCAGTTGCGACGACTGGTCGCGCTTGAGGTCGCCAAGCTCGAGGAGGAGCTGGCCGGGTTGCGCCGCACCATCGCCGAGCTCGAGGCGATCCTGGCCAGCCCGGCCACGCTCAAGCGGGTGATCGCGCAAGAGCTGAAGACCGTCGCCGACGAGCACGGCACCCCGCGACGCACCGTCCTGGTCGGGGGCGATCTCAAGGCGCTCGTCACCCGGCAGGCCACCAGCCTCGAGGTCGTCGACGAGCCCTGTGACGTGCTGCTGTCGGCCACCGGTCTGCTGGGTCGCACCCCGGTGGTGGAGGCGCTCGGCGAGGCCCGCACCGGCCGGTCCCGGCACGACGTGGTCATCGCCACAGCCCGCACGTCGACCCGCGGTCAGCTCGGCATCCTCACCTCCGGTGGCCGGCTGGTGCGGGTGAAGGTGCTCGACGTCCCAGCGGTGCCGGCGGTCACCACCGGCGCCCTCAGCCTGCGTGGCGGTGCCTCCGCCGCCGAGTTCGTCGAGCTCTCCCGCGGGGAGACCGTCGTCGGGATCTGCTCCCTGCGCGAGGACGGCCCGGGGCTGGCACTGGCCACGCGGCAAGGCGTCGTCAAGCGAGTCACGCCCGAGTGGGCCAAGGGCGACGACATGGAGGTCGTCGCCCTCAAGGCCGGCGACGAGGTGGTTGCGGTCCATGAGCTGCGCGACGGCGAGGAGGAGCTGGTGATGTTCGCCAGCACTGGCGACCTGCTCCGCTTCCCGGCGTCGATGGTCCGGCCGCAGGGTCGCTCGGCGGGCGGTATGGCCGGCATGAAGCTGTCCGCCGGCGCCTCGGTGATCGGCTTCTGCGCCGTGCCGCTCGCCACCGCCACGCTGTTCGGGGAGGAGCCGGTCGTCGTGACCGGCGGCGGTCTGCCGGCGGAGAAGGGCAAGGGCCCCGGCATCGTGTCGTCGGTAAAGGTCACCCCGCTGTCGGAGTACCCGCGCAAGGGCCGCGCCACCGGCGGCGTCCGCTGCCAGCGACTGCTGTCCGGCGAAGCCGTGCTCGTCCTCGGCTGGGCCGGCCCGGCGCCGGCCTGGGCCTGCGCACGCGGCGGCGACCCGGTGCCGCTCCCGGAGGCGGTCGGCAAGCGGGACGGCTCCGGCAGCCCCGTCGAGACCCCGCCGGTGGCGGTCGGTCGCGCCCACCTCGGGGGCTGACACCCCAGCTCGGGATCCGGCCAGGGTGCGACGAGCGGACCCAGCTGGTGACACAGCTCGGGCCGGCGCCGCGAGTCGCGGCACCGGCCCGGATGCTGGGGCGGTTGGCTTACTTGTAGGTGTAGGTGAACTTGACGTTGGCGGTCGGACCACCGCCGAAGTTGCAGACGGCGATGCGGATCTCCTGCGCCTTCTTGAACTTCACGAGGGCGCGCTCGACGATGTCGCCGGTGCTCATCGCCGTGCCGAACGCCGCGGCGTTGTCACCGGCGGCGATGACCGCGCCGGCCTTGTCGAGGATCGTGATGTCCCAGTCACCGAAGAACCCGGTCATCTCCACCGAGAGCACGCCGGCACCAACCGTCTTGATGCTCTTGGTCGTGGTGCTGATGCCCTCCAGGGAGGGGTTGGCGCAGCTCGAGGCGATGTCCGTCGGGCTCGTGCCGGACAGCGGGAAGGGAATCCCGTTGGCGGTGTAGGACTGGGTGATCGGCTTGGGCTTCTTGGGCGCCGCGACGGCGGGGGCGAAAGCACCCGCGGCGACGACGGCAACGAGTCCGAGCGACAGGGCCTTGCGCATGAGTCCTCCGAGGGGCGTTAGCCAGGTAGTTGCCTCCTGATTCGCCGCAGGACAGTGACTTCCTGCTCAGCCCTGCAGAAGCACTGAATACGTCGGAACAACTCCGTCAAATCCACGCAAAGCGCGAGCCTGGCACTCCCCGACCTCGAAAGTCGTGCCGAGCGCCTTGGCGACGCTCTCGCTCACCAGCAGCTGGCCGGGCTCAGCGACGTCAGCGAGCCGCGCCGCCAGGTTGACCGGCGTCCCGAAGTAGTCGCCGTCCTGCGCGAGGACGTCACCGTGAGCGCAGCCGGCCCGGACGACGACACCGGCCTGCGCGGCCACCGGGTGCGTCACCAGATCGCGGGCGATCGCCGTCAGCACCGCTGCCTGCGGTGCCACGAACATCACGGCGTCCCCGATGAACTTCACGACCCGACCACCGCCGGCCTGCACGACGTGACTGGCGTGGTCCTCGAAGGCGACCAGGACCTTGGAGAGCTCCGCCAGGTCCAGCTGCCGGGACAAGGTGGTGAAGCCGGACAGGTCCGCAAAGCCCACGCCGCAGCGCACGGTCAGCCCGATGATGTCGCCCTCCACAGCCTCGAAGTGCCGGCGGGCGGCGTCGATGTGGTGGCGGTAGACCGCGTCCATGAGCTGACCGACGCCCGGCACCAGAGCAGCCACCGACGCGTAGGCCCTGGCCGTGGCTTCCTCGCTGCCGCTGACCGTGAGGGCTATCTGCGAGAAGCCCGCCCGCATCGCCGACGAACCCGCCTCGGCGATCCGGGCCATGGAAGAGCCGACGACGCGGGACATTCCCAGGGTCGCGTCGTCACCGACCAGTGCCCGGAAGGCGACCAGCATCCGCAGCGCCTCCACGTCGGCTGCCGACAACCCGATCACGTCGGGATCGGGCAGCCCCAGGGTCCGCCAGACGCGGGCGAGCACCACCGGCTCGACCCCGAGGCGCGCGGCGGCCGCGGCGGTCCCGAAGCGCTCCCGACCCGGTCGCACCAACCGGTCCCCGGACAGGGCGAACAACCGGCCCTGCCGGTCGGCGGCGACCATCTCGTCGAGGTCGCAGCCCTGCTCGGTGAGGAACCGCAGGAGCCCCAGCCGGTCGGAGGCACCCGCTGCCGCGGGGTCGTAGAGCCCCGCGGTCTGCCACTGCTCCTCGTCCCCCGTCACCTGCCGATGGTGGCACGTCAGGTGGTGGCGACGGTGCTGCCCTGCCTGCCCTTCTGCACCCGGATCTGCGCCGGGATGCGCTGCCGGAGATCGGCGACATGACTGACCACACCGACCAGCCGGCCACTGGAGCGCAGGTCGTCGAGCACGTCCATCACCTGGTCGAGCGTGGTGGCATCGAGGCTGCCGAAGCCCTCGTCGACGAACAACGCATCGATCGACTGGCCACCAGCCTCGGCAGTCACGACGTCGGCAAGCCCGAGCGCGAGGGACAGCGCCGTCATGAAGGTCTCCCCGCCCGACAGCGTCGCGGTGTC
This sequence comes from Mycobacteriales bacterium, assembly GCA_046713755.1. GTDB lineage: Bacteria > Actinomycetota > Actinomycetes > Mycobacteriales > SCTD01 > JAUYQP01. The sequence continues at coordinate 1,699 of JBKKBU010000469.1, read as the reverse complement.
GCGGCTCCGGCCGGTCCAGCCGTCCTCGACCGCCAACCCGAGGCCGGCCCGGCTGCGCCGGTCGTGGCCGACGTCGTTGTGCCGCAGGGTGTAGCGCCCACCGCTCATCCGTGACAGCCGGAGGGAGGCGGCATGGGCGACCTCTTCCAGCCGGGCCGCGAGGACGAACGACGACAGCGGCATCGACAACCGGTTGTCACCGCGCCCGTTTGCCAGCTCGGCCAGGTTGCGCACCTCCGCGTGGCGGGAGCGCAGCGGCCCGATGGCCGCGAGGCCGGAGGTGTACGACGGGAGCAGCGTAGTGAGCGACTGGGCGCGTTCGCTCTGGACCTGTGCCGCCCCGACGGCCAGCTCATGGGCGGCCGCGGCCTGCTCGAGCGCTGCCGCAGTGGTGTCGACCGGCGCGACCACGTCGAGCGGCACGTCGTGGGCCGCGAGCCGGGCCTGCACCGATAGGAGGTCGTCGCGGTGCGCGACGACCCGCCCCGCCCCCCGCTCGACGATCTCCAGGGGTAGATCCGCGGCCGCGGCAGCCGTCGGGTCCGCGAAGCCGGCCGCGGCCGCAAGCTGCTCGGCCGTCGTCGTCGCCCGCTGGAGCGCGGACTGAGCCGTCGACCATCGGGCATGCGTCAGGGCCGCGGTGTCGCAGGACTGGGCGAGCAGCAGGGCAGCGTGGCGGCGGGCGGGCAGGTCGGTGGTCGGCTCGACACCTGCGCTGGCGAGAACGCTCAGCAGCTCGGCTGCCTCGCCGTCGGCTTCCGCACACCGCTTGCGCTCCTCCTCGAGCCGGGTCTCGAACCGCGCGAGATCGGCGTAGCGCTGCTCGCCCTCGGCGGCCAGCAGCACCCATCGCTCCTCGGCGTCGGCCAGTCGAGCGGCCCGCAGTGCGGTGGCGGCCAGGACCTCGGACAGGTCATCCACGACTCCACCGACGACCCCAGCTCCGACTCCACCGACGACCAGCCGAGCACGCAGCCCGGCGACCCGCTCGTCGCGGACGGCGAGCACCTGCGCGGCCTGAGCCGCCGCCGCTTCGGCATCCGCAACGCGCCGCCGGGCAGCTGCCTCTGCCGCTTTGCCGACGTCAGTGGCGAGGCTCTTGCCGAGATCGCCGCCGCCCTGGACGACCGGGACGTCGGGGTGCGCCAGCGACCCGCACACCGGACAAGGGCAGTCGGCTTCGAGCCGGAAGGCGAGCTCCGCGATCAGCTCGTCGACGCGCTCGCTCCGCAGGCGGTCTGCTTCGGCGTGGTGCTCACGGGCCAGGGCCCGGGCTGCTACCGCTTCGGCGACCAGGGCCGGACGCGCTCGCTCGAGGGCGGCGACCTCGCCGGCGAGGCGCTCCTGCTCGGCGGCGGCGGCGGCGCGAACCCGCAGCTCGGGGAGCTCCAGGGCGGCGGCCCGCGCGTCCTCGACCGCTGCGTGCAGAGCCGCCCGGCGCTCGGGAAGCGACTCGAGCCACTCACGGCAGCCACTCAGCTGCTGCTCCAGGGCGTCGGCTGCCAACTCGGCTGAGCGGGCCGCCCGATCCGCGTCGGCCGCTCGGGCCTGCACATCGACCAGCCGCTCGAGTCGGCTGGCCTCCGCGTCCGCCGCCCGCGCCTGGCCGGCGACGTCCTCCGGCACGCCGCCGCACAGCAGCACGTCGGCCACGGCGCGCTCGACGGCGACCTCGGCTGCGCGCAGCTCGGCCACCGCC
>JBKKBU010000468.1:0-5056 GCA_046713755.1 Mycobacteriales bacterium | reverse complement strand
GTGACCGTGACGAGCTCGAGGTGCATCGGGACCCCCGGGCCGGCCGCCCGGGCGCGGTCGGCCAGCAGGACACCGCCGACCGGGAAGGTGGCAGCCACCATCGCGCCGTACCGCACGAGCTGACGGCGGCTGAGCAGGACGTCGCACATGTCCGCAGTGTGCCTGTCTGAGGCAGATCTGTCGTAGCCGGTAGGTTGCCTGTTGGCTCTGTCGTCTAGCCGACAGACAGCCGTGCGGCTCATTGGGCAGAGTGACGGCCGTCTGCCCTACTCGTAGAAGGAAGCCCCCACACATGAGCCTGCTGTCCCGCAAGCACTCCTACGACAAACTCGGCGAGGTTCCCTTCTTCGAGGGGTGGACGAAGGACGAGCTGGCCCACGTCGACCGCGTTGCGGAGTGGGTGTCCTACAACCCGCTCGAGACGCTGATCAAGCAGGGTGCCACCGGCTACGAGTTCATCGTCATCCTCGAGGGCGAGGTGGACGTGATCATCGACGGTGAGGTCATCGCCTCGCTCGGTGCGGGCGACCATGTCGGGGAGATGGCGCTGCTCGACGGCAAGCCGCGCAATGCAAGCGTCATCGCCAAGACGTCCGTCCGGGCCCTGCTCGTGGCGAGCCGCGAGTTCCGGGCGCTCGTCGACCAGGTGCCCTCACTCGACCGCAAGCTGCTGGTCAGCCTGACGCGGCGGCTGCGCGCCCGGGAGTAGTCACAGGCCGGTGGGGTCGGGCAGCAGGTCGGAGTAGACCGGCTCCCGTCCCTCGGCCTTGGCCGTGAAGGACTCCATCATGTCGGCCGGTTGGAACATCCCCGCCTGCCACATGGCGATCTGCTCGAGGCTGTCGTCGACGGAGTGGTCGCGCGCGTAGTTCATGGCCACCTTGGTGCCCCAGATGGCCAGCGGAGACTTCGAGGCGATCTCGCGGGCGGTCTCCAGCGCGCCGGCAACGAGCGTGGCGTGGTCGGGATAGACCTGCTGGACCAGCCCCACCTCGAAGGCCCGCTGGGCCGGCATCCGGCGACCGGTGAAGGCGAGCTCGCGGGCGACCCCTTCGGGCACCACCTTGCCCAGGCGCTGCAGGGTGCCGACGTCGGCCGTCATGCCGATGTTGATCTCCTGGATGCAGAAGAAGGCGTCGGTACTGGCGTAGCGGACGTCGCAGGCCGTGGCGAGGTCGACGGCGCCGCCGATGACACCCCCCTGGCAGGCCGCGATGACGGGGATGCGGGCCTTCTCCAGGGCCGTGAAGGACCACTGGAGTCGACGGGCCATCTGGGTCGTCCGGGCGTTGGCCCGGCCGGGCTCGGCGGCGGCATCACCGCCCATCCCGCCGGCGAAGACCGAGAGGTCCATCCCGGCGCTGAAGTGCCGGCCGGTGCTCGAGATCACGACGACCCGCGCCGAGGCCGCGGTCGAGATCCCGGTGACGATCTCGGGCAGCTCCCGCCAGAAGTCGGCGGTCATCGTGTTGAGCTCGTCCGGTCGGGACAGCTGGACATGAGCGACGGAGTCGGCGACAGAGACGTCGAAGCATCGGTAGGGCATCCCGCGATCCTGCCGCAGGTCGGTCTACGGTCGGCAGGTGACCGTCCTGTCCCTGTCCGGAGTGGCTGTCGTCCGTGAGGGCGCGACCCTGCTCGCCGATGTCGACTGGGCGGTGTCGGAGGGCGAGCGCTGGGTCGTGCTCGGCCCCAACGGCGCCGGTAAGAGCACCCTGCTGCAGGTCGCTGCGGCGTCGCTGTTCCCGAGTCGGGGCGAGGTGACGTTGCTCGGCGAGCGCTTCGGCGAGGTCGATCTCGGCGAGCTGCGCACCAGGGTCGGCCTGTCCAGCGCGCTGCTCGCGGACCGCGTGCCGCCCCACGAGCGCGCCATCGACGTCGTGGTGACGGCGTCGTGGGGCGTGATCGGCCGCTGGCAGGAGTCCTACGACGAGGCCGACACCGCACGCGCCCAGGACCTGCTCGGCCGGGTCGGCTTGCGCGCCTTCGCCAACCGCCGGTTCGGGTCACTGTCGGAGGGCGAGCGCAAGCGGGTGCTGCTGGCCCGCGCGCTGATGGCCGATCCGGAGCTGCTGCTGCTCGACGAACCGGCCGCCGGCCTGGACCTGGGCGCCCGGGAGGCCCTGCTGCGGCTGCTGACCCGGCTCGGCAACGACCCGGCCGCGCCTCCCACCGTCCTCGTCACGCACCACGTCGAGGAGATCCCGGTGGGGACCACCCACGCCCTGCTGCTGTCCCGGGGTCGGGTGGTTGCCGCCGGCCCGGTGGGTCAGGTGCTCACCGGCCCGCTGCTCTCGCAGGCCTTCGGGCTGCCACTCGTCGTCGAGTCCCGCGAGGGGCGGTTCAGCGCCCGGGCGCTGCTGGCTTGACTGCTGGTGTGACTGCTGGCTTGAGGTCCTGGATCAGCGTCACGACATCGCGCAGGACCGGCCGGAGCACGCGCAGCCGGGCGAGCCCCAGCAGCTTGTCGAGCATCGGGACGGTGCGCTCCACCAGCCGGTAGGTGTTCGCCACGTCCGGGGAGTCGTCGTGGACCCAGTAGAGGATCACTCCCATCGAGTACAGCCAGAGCAGCTCAGGCAGGTCCGGGGCGAGGTCGGGCGGAACCTTCAGGCTCGAGCCGGCCACGACGTCGGCGTACAGCCCGATGCTCGCCGCACGGGCGGGGGAGGACTCTGCCGAGAACGGCGACAGGGGGCTGCCCGGGTCGGCGGCGGTCTTGAAGAACGCCCCGGCGAACTCCTTGTACGGCGCGATGGTGTCGACCCGCGCGCGGAGGACCCCCAGCAGCCGGGGTGCGAACTCCGTCTCGGTCGCGAGCACCGTCTCGGCGGCGGCGATGTGCTCGGTCTGGGTCCGGTCGTAGAAGGCCTGGACCAGGTGCTCCTTGGAGTCGAAGTAGTAGTAGGCGTTGCCGACCGACACTCCGGCTTCGCTGGCGATGGCGCGCATCGTGGTCTTGTCGTAGCCGTGCTCGCGGAACAGCCGCAGGGCGGTCTCGACGATGAGGGTGCGGGTCTGCTCGCCCTTGCTCGACTCCGCCACGGCGCCAACCCTAGAGCTCACGACCCTCAGTACTCAGTGCTCGGAGCCAGCCACGGGTTGCCTGGTCCGGCCACCGGCGCGCCGAGCGAGCCGGTGCGGCGGGCCGAGCTGCGCAGGCGGGTGAACACGTAGAGGTTCATGAAGTGGACCGCGCCGAGCACCAGCGCTACGGCGCCCAGCTTGGTCGACAGCACCTCGACCGAGAGCTGGGCGCTGGTGACCGGCTCGTCGACCCGCAGCGCCAGGGCCACGAAACCGAGGTTGAGGAGGTAGAAGCCGACGACGAGCAGGCTGTTGACGGCCTTGGCGACCGCCGCGTCACCGTGGAAGACGTCGACCAGGAAGAGCTCACCGTTGCGCGACAGCGTGCGCCCGACGAAGACCGTCAGCAGTGCTGACAGCACGATGTAGATCAGGTAGGTGGTGACGACGGTGTCCATCTAGCCCTCCAGGGTTCGGTCGCGTTCTTTGAACGCGTTCAAGACGAACCTTGGTCCGATGATGGCAGCCTGGCAAGACCTTTTCTGAACATGTTCAGGTGATCCAGGTCACCAACGCGGACAGCCGCCGCCCACCCGGAGGTGGACGACGGCTGTCCGAACAGAGCTGGTGGATCAGGCCGGGATGGTGCCGGTCTCGTCGACCCACTCGACGGCGGCAGCACGGACCTTGTCCTCGTGCTGCTTGGCGTGATGGGCGCTGAACAGCAGGTCGCCCGAGGTGAGCACAGCGCGAACGTAGGCCTGGGCGCCACAGCGGTCGCAGCGGTCGGCAGCGGTCAGGGTCGGGGACGGGGCAGGGGTCACGGTGCTGGTCACATCACTCACAACACCACAATGCTCCGCCGCGTTCCCCACCGGGGGAGGATGGGCGGCGTGTCGCTGATCCGTAACCTCCCACCCGTCACTCCTGTCACATCCGAATCAGCACGCGCTGCCGGTCCCTTGCAGGGCCTGTTGGTCGCCGACTTCAGCCGCGTGCTGGCCGGGCCGTTCGCGACCATGATGCTGGCCGACCTGGGGGCTCGGGTCGTCAAGGTGGAGCGACCCGGGACGGGCGACGACTCCCGCTCCTACGGCCCGTTCCTGGCCGGGCGGTCGTTGTACTTCGCCAGGGTCAACCGGGGCAAGCAGTCGGTCGCCCTCGACCTCAAGGACCAGCCGGACCTCGAGGTGGCGCGTGGCCTGGTCGCCGCGGCCGACGTCGTGGTCGAGAACTTCCGGCCGGGGGTCATGGAGCGCCTCGGGCTGGGCTATGGCGACGTCGCGGCCTGCAACCCCCGGATCGTCTACTGCTCCATCTCCGGCTTCGGCCACACCGGGCCGTGGTCCCAGCGCCCCGCCTACGACGCCGTTGTGCAGGGGATGAGCGGGATCATGGGCAGCACCGGTGCGGCCGACGGCCCGCCCATCAAGCCGGGGATCCCCGTGGCCGACCTTGCCGCGGGCCTCTACGCCTTCGGTGCGGTCACCAGCGCGCTCCTGGGCAGGGTCACCACCGGCCTCGGGACGCACCTCGACATCGCGATGTACGACGCGACGGTCAGTCTGCTCGAGGGTGCCGCCCTGTCCTATCTCGCCACCGGCACCGACCCGGGCCGCATCGGCAACGCGCACTTCTCGATCGCGCCCTTCGACACGTTCTCCTGCGCGGACCGCGACATCACGATCTGCGCGGCGAACGACGCATTGTTCGCCGTCCTCGCTTCGGCTCTCGGCCGGGCGGGGCTCGCCGGCGACCCGCGCTTCGCGACCAACGCCGACCGTCACCGGTCCCGCGCCGCCCTCAAGGCCGAGCTGGAGGCGGTCCTGCGGACGGCGCCGGCGGATCACTGGCTTGACGTGCTCGACCTGGTCGGCGTGCCGTGCGGACCGATCTGCGACGTCGCGGAGGCCATGTCGTCGGAGCAGGTCGCGGTGCGCCGGATGGTCGTGGACGCCGGCGGGTTGCCCGTGCCGGGCAACCCCGTGAAGGCATCGGCGTACGACGATCCGGAGGTCCGGCCCGCGGC
>JBKKBU010000467.1:0-7510 GCA_046713755.1 Mycobacteriales bacterium | reverse complement strand
CGCGACCCGCGAGATCTACGCCCGCCGCGGACTGGCAGCCACGGCCCTGACCTGACGCCTGGGCACCACCTCCCCGCGGTTGCGGGCTGCTCCGAATACCGTGACCGCCATGCGTGTGATGACGGTGGATGACGACCCCTCGGTGCTGTCCCTGGTGGTGACCACCTTGGAGCTCGACGGCCATGAGGTGATCACGGCCCATGACGGATTCGATGCTCTGCACAAGCTCGAGACGAGCCGGCCGGACCTGCTCGTCCTGGACGTGATGATGCCTGGCAAGAACGGCTGGGAGGTCCTCGAGGCCTTCCGGGCCGACCCCCGCTTCACCCGTACGCCGGTGGTGCTGCTCACGGCGCGAGGGTTGCCGGATGACATCCAGCGAGGCAAGGAGCTCGGCGCCACCGCGGTGCTCTCCAAGCCGTTCGACCCGGAGGAGCTCTCCGACATCGTCACGGCCCTCCTGACGGCCTTCGGCCCGCCGTGAGTCGGGGGTGACCCGCACCGAGGCCTACCTGGTCGCGCTCGCCGCCTTCGGGGTGGGGCTGCTCGTGCTCGCCGTGGTGACGGCTCGCCGGCCGGCCCACGAGATCCCCACCCGCGACGGCTACTTCGATCGCTGGCAGCAGCTGCATGGCGGCTACGACCCGCGGACCGGCAGCGCCTGGCTGCGGGGGTGGCTGACGATGGTCTACGTCATCGCCCGCCCGTTGGCCAGGCGCGGCGTGCAGCCCGACGTCGTGACGATCTCCTCGATCTGGCTGGCCGGGCTGGTGCTGGTGCTGGCCGAGGTCGGAGGGCGCTGGTGGATCGCAGCCGGCTGGATGCTCGTCGTGTCCGGCCTGTTCGACACCCTCGACGGCTGCGTCGCGGTGCTCGAGGAGCGCACGACGAAGTGGGGCTACGTCCTCGACAGCGCGGTCGACCGCATCAACGACTGCATCTACCTGCTCGCCGTCGTGGCGGTCGGCACCCCCGTGCCACTTGCCGTGACGCTGGGCTTCTGCTTCTTCTTCATGGAGTACCTCCGCGCCCGGGCCGGCAACGTCGGCGGTGACGAGGTCGGCCGCATCACGATGGCCGAGCGACCCACCCGGGTCATCCTGCTGTCCCCGTCGATCCACTTCAGCGGCGTCTTCCTCGGCCTGTCCGACGTGCTCCCGATCATCGGTCCTGGGCTCCTGTTGGCGATGACCGTCATCTCGATCGTCCAGCTGACGATCGCCATCCGATCCCAGCTGATCGGCCAGCCGACGGACGCACCGGCCTCCTGAACCAGCACGGCATCCGTCGTACGCCGGTAGCCTGGTCGCTCGTGCCCCGACCGCTCGTGCTCGCCTCCGCCTCGCCGGCTCGGCTGCGGCTGCTGCGCGACGCCGGCTTCGACCCGAAGGTCGTGGTGAGCGGGGTCGATGAGGACGCCGTCACCGCCGCGACGCCGCAGGACCTGGTGCGGGTGCTCGCGGAGCACAAGGCCGCTGCCGTGGCAGCGCAGCAGCGCGATGCGGTCGTCATCGGCTGCGACTCGCTGCTGGTCCTCGACGGCGACGCGCTCGGCAAGCCGGTCGACGCGGCTGACGCGATCGCGCGCTGGCACCGGATGCGTGGTCGCAGTGGCGTGCTGGCCACCGGGCACTGCGTGATCGCCGAGGGGCGGTCCGTCAGCGCGGTGGCCGAGACCGTGGTCCGCTTCGGAGCGCCCAGCGACGCCGAGGTCGAGGCCTACGTCGCCACCGGCGAGCCGCTGCACGTCGCCGGTGCCTTCACCCTCGACGGTCGGTCGGCTCCCTTCATCGCCGGCATCGACGGCGACCACGGCAACGTCATCGGGTTGTCGCTGCCACTGCTGCGGACGCTGCTCGCCGAGCTGGGCATCGGGGTGACCGAGCTGTGGTGCTGAAGATCGGGCCGATCGCTGTCGATCCGCCCGTGGTGCTCGCCCCGATGGCGGGCGTCACCAACGCTGCCTTCCGGCGGCTGTGCCGCTCCTACGGCGCCGGCCTCTACGTCTCGGAGATGGTCTCGGCCAGGGCTGTTGTCGAGGGCAACGAGCGCACCAAGATGCGGGCGTCGTTCGCTGCCGATGAGCCGGTCCGCAGCCTGCAGCTCTACGCCGTTAACCCGACGACGGTCGCCGAGGCGGTCCGCATGGTCGTCGATGACGGGGTGCAGCACATCGACCTCAACATGGGCTGCCCGTCGCCGAAGGTGATGAAGCGGGGCGGGGGAGCGGCGCTGCCGGTCCACACCCGGCTGGTCGCAGCCATCGTCCGCGAGGCGGTCCGGGCGGCCGGCAACGTGCCCGTCACGGTGAAGACGCGGATGGGAGTCGACGACGACACCCTCACCTACCTGGACACCGGTCGCGCGGCCGAGGACGAGGGGGCCGCCGCGATCGCGCTGCACGCACGGACCGCCGAGCAGCTCTACTCCGGCCGGGCCGACTGGTCGGCCATCGCGACCCTCAAGAGCCACGTCACGTCGATCCCGGTGCTGGGCAACGGTGACATCTGGGACGGCCGCGATGCGCTCGACATGCTCGAGCAGACCGGTGCCGACGGCGTCGTCGTGGGCCGAGGCTGCCTCGGCAAGCCGTGGCTGTTCCGCGATCTTGCCGACGTCTTCGCGGGTCGGGAGCCGCAGGGGCCACCGCTGCTGGGGGAGGTCGCGACGGTGATGCGGCGGCATGCGCGGCTGCTGGTCGAGGCCTTTGGCGGTGAGGAGGCCTGGGCGCTGCGCGACTTCCGCAAGCACGTCGGGTGGTACCTCACGGGCTACCCAGCCGGTGGGGTCATGCGCCGGCGCCTCGGCATGGTCGGCAGCCTCACGGAGCTGGACGAGCTGCTGGGCCTGCTCGACCCCGACGTGCCGCTGCCGAGCGGTGCGGAGCGGATGCCCCGGGGACACCTCAGCGGCCCGAAGCAGGTGAGCCTTCCCGAGGGATGGCGCGAGAGCCGCAGCAGCCTGCTGCCGCCCGACGAGCTGTTCGTCACCGGCGGTTGAAGATCCTCAGGCCAGCCGGGTCGGCTGCCGATGAGAGGGCATGGACACCGAGGGCATGAGCCCGTTCGAGATGCTCGCCGAGCTCTACGAGGACGTGGCCTCCACCGAGGTGATCCGGCCGGCTGCCGTCCTGCCTGAGTCGGCGGCCCGAGCCGTCCTCATCGAGCTGGCGGGGCAGGACGTCCACGACGGGGGACTGTGGGACGCGACGCCGACCCTGTGGCGGCGCTATGACCGACCGTGGACCGCCGGCGACGAGCCGGGTGATGCGTTGCTCATCGGGAGCCTGCAGATCGCCTACGGCGCACCGACCCGCTATGCCATCACGATCTACCGGGCCACCATCACGACGTTCGGGGAGCAGGCCGGCTGGTCGGTCACCTCACTGTGTGACGAGGCCCTCTCGCACGGCGGCTACACCCTCGCCGACTGCCCACGGGCGGAGCTGACGGCGCCGCCCAAGCCCTTCCACATGGACTAACGCACCCGCCGGGCGGTCAGCACGGCTGGCAGGGCAGTGACGGCTGCCCCAGCGGCCGCGAACAGCTCGTCACCGACGAACGGGAGCAGCCCGAGACCGAGCAGCAGGCTGCCCAGCACGGCCAGCTGCACGACAGCTCGCACCATCACCGTCCGGGGTCGGAAGCCGGTGCGCACGTCCGAAGCGCCGAGGGTCTTGTCCATCCGCCCGGACAGCCGTCGTAGCCGACTGCTCACCAGCAGCCCCAGCACGCCACCGGCGGTCCCGCCCAATGCGCCGGCAATCGGCGCCAGCGCGACCAGCCCGGCCAGCAGCAAGCCGAGCACCACGAGCAGAGCGAGGCGTTCTGACCTGGTCATGCTGCCCCCACCAGACCCGCGACGATCTTCGCGGACAGCGTCACCAGCGGCAGGCCGCCACCGGGATGTGAAGAGCCACCCACGAGGAACAGTCCCTCGACCGGGGAGCGGTTCGCGGGTCGCAGGAACGCCGCCGACGGACCGTTGCTGGAGGTCCCGTAGATCGCTCCGCCCACCGCGCCGGTGCGCGCTTCGAGGTCGGCGGGGGACAGGCAGGACGACCAGAGCAGTCGGTCTCGCACATCCAGCCCGCGGGCAGCCAGCCGGTCCAGGAGGTGATCGCCGTACGACGACGTGGTGGCGGCGTCCCACTGCAGGGCATTCGCTCCGGACCCGTGCCGGGCGGCGTTGACGAGGACGAACCACGCCTCGTGCCCGGCGGGTGCGACCGCCGGGTCGGTCGGGGAGCTGATGTACAGCGTGGGGTCGGCGACTGGGCGGGCGTTGGCCCCGAAGACCGCGTCGAACTCCGCGTCGTAGTCGTCGGGGAACAGCACGTTGTGATGAGCGAGGTCAGGGGTCCGGCCCTCGAGGGCCAGCATCAGAACGAAGCCCGACAGTGACGGGGTGGCCTTGGCGAGTCGCCGCTGCGCTGTCGGGCAGGAGATCAGGTCGTTGTAGACGTGGGTCGCGTCGGCGTTGGCGATCACGACGTCAGCCGGCAGGTGGCCGCCGCCGGCCAGGTCCACCCCGTCGGCGCGGCCCGCGCTGGTGGTGATGCGGGTGACCGGCGTGCCGAGCAGGATCGTCGCGCCGCGTTCGAGCGCACGGTCATGGATCGCCGTGCCGAGCCGGTGCAGCCCGCCCGTGACATACCAGCCGCCGAAGGCCTGCTCGACGAAGGGGACTGCGGCCAGCGCCGCAGGCGCGCGGCGCGGGTCGGAACCGGTGTAGGTCGCGTAGCGGTCGAGCACCATGCGCAGCCGCGGATCGCGCAGGTAGCGCCGCCCCAGGGCTCGCAGCGACCGGCCGGGCGCGATCGCTGCGATGTCGCGCGGCTGGGTGAGCGCGAGCTTGGCGAGCTGGGGCGCGCCGCCAAAAGCCCGCTCCAGAAAGGGCTCCCGGCTGGCGTCCCAGACCTGCCGGGCCCGCGCCATGAAGGCCCGCCAGTCGTCGCCGGCGCCCGCGCCCAGAGCGGTGTCGAGGCGCGTGCAGTGCACGTCGAGGTCGTTGCTGGCGTCGAACGTCGCGCCATCGGCGAAGCGGTAGCTGGCGATCGGGTCGAGCGGGGTGAGCTCGAGGTCATCGGGCCACCCGCCGGTCGCCGCGAACAGGTCATGGAAGACCCCCGGCATCGTCACCAGCGACGGGCCGGTGTCGAAGCGGAAGGTGCCCACCGGCGACTCGTGCTCGATCAACCCGAGCTTGCCGCCGGTCGCGGCGGCCGCTTCGCAGACGACGACGTCATGGCCGACCGCCGCCAGCCGCGCGGCCACGGCCAGCCCACCTACTCCGGCTCCGACGACGACGACCCTGCTCACAGCGGGCGACCCTTCCACGTCAGTGACCCGCGTCGGTGCAGCAGGTGCGAACGCGCCGTCAGCGCCACGAGGGCGCCCACCGACACCGGATGCAGCGCCGCGTCCGGGAAAACGGGGGAACCGGTACGCCGCCCCGCGACGGCCCGCCCCGCGACGCCAGCCACGTAGCCGGCCAGGCCCCAGCGCGATCCGCGGAGAGCCGCGACGGCCGGCGCGACGTAGAGCGCCGTCAACAGGACCGGGGTGGCGAGGGGGACGGTGTGCAGCGACTTCGAGTAGCCGGCGACCAGCTCGCCCCAGCTGTCGTACATGCGGCAGGTCGCCAGCGCGGTGCCGTCGACCACGCCGCCGGTGCCGCCGGTGCGCTTGATCGCCTTGAGCAGCTCGACGTCCTCCACGACCGCAGCTCTCACGGCGGCATGGCCACCGGCCCGGTCGTAGGCCGCCCGGCGCACCGCCAGCAGCTGGCCGTTGGCAGCCGACAGCGATGGCCTGGGGCTGCGCTCGGCGAGGCGGAGCGGCAAGAAGGTCAGCCAGGACCACTGCAGCAGCGGCTGCACGAGGCGGGTCATGCCGGGGGAGTCCTGGCGCGGGTAGGGGCAGACCAGGTCCAGGTCGGCGTCGTCGAGGCAGCCGACGGTGGCCGCGATGGCGCCGTCGTGCAGGACTACGTCGGCGTCGACAAAGACGAGCACGTCACCGATGGCTGCAGCCGCCAGCTGGTGGCAGGCATGTGGCTTGCCGAGCCACCCGGCCGGCAGCGGCGCGCCCGTCAGAAACCGCACCCGTGGGTCCGAGCCGCAGATCCGTCGTACGACGTCTGCCGTCCCGTCGGTCGAGCCGTCGTCGAGGACGAGCAGCTCGTCGAGGTCCTGCCGGAGCAGCGATCGCAGGCAGGGCTCTACGCGGCCGGCTTCGTCGCGCAGCGGGAGCAGCACTGAGACCCGGTGCCCGTGCGGGCGCGGTGCGGGTATCCGCAGCAGCCGGGCGTTGATGACGGTGTGGGCCGTCAGTGCCCCGACCGTCAGGGCGAGCCACTTCATCGCAGGCTCCGCAGCCAGGGCAGCACGGTCGCGCCCATCCCGATGCCACCGGCGAGAGCCACGGCCGGGCGGCCGAAGAAGGCTGCGTTGGCGAGGACCGACGACAGGTAGGTCCAGGCCAGCAGGATGGTGGGTGCCCGGTCGTCGTGCTTCGGGCCACGGGGAAGCAGCTGCAAGGCCCCGAGCATGAGCAGGGCCACGACCAGCCAGCCCAGGTAGTTGGTGATCGGGATCCCGGGCACGCCGGGGAGGGCAGGCGTGGGGTCCGCCCAGGTCCAGTGGCCGGCTTCGACCATCTGCGGGTCGAGGAACAGGTCCCAGGCGGCCAGCATGGCGCCGCTGACGAGCGCCGCCGCCCACGGCGACCGCGCCAGGTGCCACCCGGCGAGCAGGCAGGGGTAGGCCATCATCGCCCAGGCCAGCGGGATGACGACCGGCACGTCGAGCAGCTTCCAGCCCAGTGAATCGGCGTAGGCGTAGTCACCGAAGGGCAGGCCGGTGCGAGTCCCTACCGACTCGGCGAGCAGACCGGTTCCGGTCGTGACCGCGACGAACACCGTTGTCCAGGCAGGGCCCCGGGTGAGCAGGGCGTGGCTGGTGCTGGCGAGGAAGAAGGCCACCACGGTCACGACGGTGAGGACGTCGCGCGGGTGGCCGTGGACGAGCGGGTAGGCGATCTGCAGCGACACCGTCACGGCCGCCAGCCCGAGCGGGATCCGGGTGCGCGCGGTCGTCGCGGCCCGGGTGATCACGACCGCCACCTTAGGTGGCCGGCCGCGGGTCGATCAGATGCGGCGGGCGGCGGCGAGGACGTCGGCGAGCTCGCCACGAGACAGGCCGGACAGCGCCCGCTCCTGGTCGTGGTAGTCGCGCAGGGCCCGGCGCTTGTCGGCGTACGACGTCAGGCGCAGGTTCACCGCAGTGACGAGGCGGCGGCAGCGCGACGGCGTCATGGTGCCGAGCGTGGTGTCGAGGGTCGTGATGGTCATCGGGCGCTCCTGAGGGTGCTCCCCGTGCAACTGGTGCACCGGATGCATCAATCCTCGGCAGTGGCTTCGGCGATCGCCAGTCAGAAACCTGTGACGGCACCCACACTGCAACGTGTTCCAGCGTGACCGGAGACCGAGGTCACACGCCCTGGGGCGC
>JBKKBU010000466.1:0-3371 GCA_046713755.1 Mycobacteriales bacterium | reverse complement strand
CGGCGCAGCCTTCTTCACCGGCGCAGCCTTCTTCACCGGCGCAGCCTTCTTCACCGGCGCAGCCTTCTTCACCGGCGCAGCCTTCTTCACCGGCTTCACCGGCGCAGCCTTCTTCACCGGCGCAGCCTTCTTCACCGGTGCAGCCTTCTTGACCGGTGCAGCCTTCTTCGCCGGCGCGGTGGACGCAGCGGCCTTGCTAGGTGCGGCCTTCTTCACAGGGGTGGACGCTGCCTTTGCGATCGTGGCCGGCTTGGACGGTTGGGCCTTGATGGTCGCAGGTTTGGACGGCGCAGCTCGAACCGTCGCCTGAGCTGCGGCCACGGTCGAAGCAACCGGCGGCTTCCGCCCCGATGGCACCACCCTCGGAGCTGGCTTCCCGGCCGCCTTGACCGCCGACTTCGCAGGGCTCGGAGCGGGCAGCGGCGGAGCGCTCGCGCGCGGCGCGGGGGCGGGGGTGGGGGCGACTGCGGCTTTCGGGGCGTCGGGAGCGGCCTGGTCCTTCTTGCCGCGACCGAACAGCCGTCGCACGCCACCGCCGCGGTTCTTGTCCGCAGCCATCGGGCCCCCTCGTGGTGTCCGGTTCATCCTGTTCCGCATGATCACGAGCGTTGGCGAGGATACGTGGCGACTGCGGTTACGTCGAAACACCACGCCGCAGCGGCCTCGCTACGCTTATCTGCTGGCCGCCAAGACTCGACAGCGACGACCCGAGCGTTAGGGTGATATCGACGCAGTGACGGGGACGAGTAGCGCCGCACGCAGCACAGAGCGAACCGGGGACGGTGGAAGCCCGGTGGCGTGCGCGGCGTGAAGATCACCCCCCGAGCGTCAACGCACGACATGAGCGGGGGTCCTACCGGACCTCAAGGAGGGTGGTACCGCGGGTCCCGCGAGGGGCTCGTCCCTCCGTCGAGCACGACCGACGGAGGAGAAGTACGTGAAGCAGCTGCCCGCCCACGTCGACCTGCCGGCGCTGGAGCACCGCGTGCTCGAGCGGTGGGAGCGCGACCGGGTCTTCGAACGCACCCTCGAGCAGACCGCGGACGGTCCGCCCTGGGTCTTCTACGAAGGCCCGCCGACCGCGAACGGCAAGCCTGGGACGCACCACGTCGAGGCCCGCGTCTTCAAGGATCTCTTTCCGCGCTTCAAGACGATGCAGGGCCATTCCGTGCCCCGCAAGGCTGGCTGGGACTGCCACGGGCTGCCCGTAGAGCTCGCCGTGGAGAAGGAGCTCGGCTTCGCGGGCAAGGGCGACATCGAGACCTACGGCATCGAACCGTTCAACGCGAGGTGCCGCGAGTCGGTGCTGCGCCACGTCGGGGAGTTCGAGCAGCTGACCCGGCGGATGGGCTACTGGGTCGACATGGCCAGCGCCTATCGCACCATGGATCCGGCGTACATCGAGTCGGTCTGGTGGTCGCTCAAGAAGATCTACGACGACGGCCTGCTGGTCGAGGATCACCGCGTCGCCCCCTACTGCCCGCGGTGCGGCACGGGGCTGTCGGATCACGAGGTCGCCCAGGGCTACCAGGACGTCGTCGACCCCTCGGTCTACGTCCGCTTCCCGGTCACGTCCGGACCACTGGCGGAGCAGGCCGCGGCCCTGCTGGTCTGGACGACGACGCCCTGGACGCTGGTCTCCAACACCGCCGTGGCCGTCCACCCGAGCGTCACCTACGTGAGCGCCCGTCGCGGCGACGAGGTGCTGGTGGTGGCCGAACCGCTGCTCCACGTCCTCGGGGACGAGGCCGAGGTCCTCGAGCGCTTCCCCGGGACGGCACTCGAGCACACGACGTACTCGCGCCCCTTCGACTGGCTCGACTTCCCGGAGACCGACGGACCGCAGCCGCACTTCGTCGCACTGGCGGACTACGTGACCACCGAGTCCGGCACCGGCCTGGTCCACCAGTCACCCGCCTTTGGCGCGGACGACCTGCACGTCGCACGGAGGTACGGCCTACCGGTCGTCAACCCGATCCGCCCCGACGGCACCTTCGAGCCGGCGGTGCCGCTCGTCGGCGGGATGTTCTTCAAGACCGCCGACTCGCACCTGGTCGAGGACCTGGACGCTCGTGGCCTGCTGTTCCTGTCACAGCCCTACGAACACGCCTATCCGCACTGCTGGCGTTGCGACACCGCGCTTCTGTACTACGCCCTGCCATCGTGGTACATCCGAACGACAGCCAAAAAGGAGCGGCTGCTCGAGGAGAACGCCAAGACCGACTGGCACCCGGCCACGATCAGGACAGGGCGTTACGGCGACTGGCTGCAGAACAACGTCGATTGGGCACTGTCGCGCAACCGCTACTGGGGAACGCCCCTTCCGATCTGGCGGT
Organism: Mycobacteriales bacterium; assembly: GCA_046713755.1. Lineage (GTDB taxonomy): Bacteria > Actinomycetota > Actinomycetes > Mycobacteriales > SCTD01 > JAUYQP01. Next base: position 1,035 of record JBKKBU010000466.1, on the reverse strand, counting down.
GCACGACCGATCCCACCCATCTCACGGTCGTCGGTTCCCTCCACGAGCTCGGTGAGCTCGCCGGCACCGACCTGTCAGCTCTCGACCCGCACCGCCCCTTCGTCGACGACATCGGCGTGCCCTGCCGGGAGTGCGGAAGCGACGCGCGCCGGGTGCCGGAGGTCATCGACTGCTGGTACGACGCCGGCTCCATGCCGTTCGCCCAGGTCGGCTACCCGCACAGCGGCGTCGAGCCGGCGTACCCGGCGCAGTTCATCGCCGAGGCGATCGACCAGACCCGTGGCTGGTTCTACACGCTCATGGCGATCGGGACCCTGGTCTTCGATCGGTCTGCCTACGAGACGGTGCTCTGCCTGGGCCACATCCTCGACGCCGACGGCCGCAAGATGAGCAAGCACCTCGGCAACGTCCTGGACCCGTTCGAGCTGATGGAACGCCACGGCGCCGATGCCCTGCGTTGGTACATGCTCTGCGGCGGAAACCCCTGGGCTGCTCGCCGGATCGGCCACGAGCAGGTCGAGGAGGTGGTCCGCAAGGTCCTGCTGACCTACTGGAACACCGCGGCTTTTCTCACTCTCTACGCCGATGCGAATGCGTGGTCCCCCTCCGACCCCGCGCCTCCGCTCGTCGACCGGCCAATGACGGACCGCTGGGCACTGACGCAGGTGCACGCCGCTGCGCTGGAGGTCACCGCGGCTCTCGAGGACTTCGACTCGCTGCGCGCCGGACGACGCATCGCCGCCGTCATCGACGACCTGTCCAACTGGTACGTGCGGACGTCCCGGCGGCGCTTCTGGGACGGTGATCCCGCAGCCCTCGCGACCCTGCACGAGTGCCTGTACGTCGTGACGCTGCTGCTCGCACCCTTCACGCCCTTCGTCGCAGATGAGGTCTGGCACGCGCTCTATGGGCCGGCCGGGCGGGCGGACTCGGAGCTCCCTGACTCCGTGCATCTGGCAACCTGGCCGAAGATCGACGCTGCGCTCGTCGACACCGCTCTGGTGGAGCAGGTGGCGCTCGTGCGGCGCCTGGTGG
>JBKKBU010000465.1:0-5526 GCA_046713755.1 Mycobacteriales bacterium | reverse complement strand
CGAGTCCATCACCGTGACCGACGGCCCGTTCGCGACGCTGCCGGCGACGATCAACGAGATCAACCTCGACAGCCAGAAGCTCAAGGTGCTGGTGTCGATCTTCGGCCGCGAGACGCCCGTCGAGCTGTCCTTCAACCAGGTCGCGAAGCTCTAAGAGCTCCGCTCTCACTCAGGAAACACAACATGCCTCCCAAGAAGAAGATCGCTGGGCTCATCAAGCTCCAGATCAAGGCTGGTGCGGCCACCCCCGCGCCTCCCGTCGGACCGGCCCTTGGCCAGCACGGCGTCAACATCATGGAGTTCTGCAAGGCCTACAACGCCGCGACCGAGGCTCAGCGGGGCGACATCGTCCCCGTCGAGATCACGGTCTACGAGGACCGCTCCTTCACCTTCGTCACCAAGACGCCGCCGGCCGCGCGCATGATCCTCAAGGCCGCGGGCGTCGAGAAGGGCTCCCCGACCCCGCAGAAGGTCAAGGTCGCCAGCATCACGCAGGCCCAGGTCCGCGAGATCGCCACCACCAAGATGGCCGACCTCAACGCCAACGACCTCGACGCCGCCAGCAAGATCATCGCGGGCACGGCCCGGCAGATGGGCATCACCGTCACGGACTGACGACGGCTCCAACCGCACGAGTGGGAGGGACCCGGACCGCCCGGGACCCGTCAGCACCACAGCTGCCCTCGGGCAGGAAGGCACCATCATGAAGCGCAGCAAGGCCTACCGCGCCGCCGCGGAGAAGATCGATCTCGACGCGTTCTACAGCCCGCTCGAGGCCGCTCGACTCGCCACCCAGACGTCGACGACCAAGTACGACGCGACCGTCGAGGTCGCCATGGTCCTCGGAGTGGACCCCCGTAAGGCCGACCAGATGGTGCGCGGCACGGTCAACCTGCCGCACGGCACGGGCAAGACGGCCCGCGTCATCGTCTTCGCCGTCGGTGAGAAGGCTGCCGAAGCCACCGCCGCAGGTGCCGATGAGGTGGGTGGCGAGGAGCTCATCGAGAAGGTCGCCAAGGGCTTCCTGGACTTCGATGCTGCGGTCGCGACTCCCGACATGATGGGCAAGGTCGGCAAGATCGCCCGGGTCCTCGGCCCGCGCGGCCTCATGCCCAACCCGAAGACCGGCACGGTCACGACCGACGTCACCAAGGCCATCAACGACATCAAGGGCGGCAAGGTCAACTTCCGCGTCGACAAGCAGGCCAACCTCCACCTGGTGATCGGCAAGGCGTCCTTCGACCCGGTCAAGCTGGTCGAGAACTACGCCGCTGCCCTCGACGAGGTCACGCGGGCGAAGCCGGCGTCGTCGAAGGGGAAGTACCTCAAGAGCGTGACCGTCTCCACGACGATGGGTCCCGGCATCCCCGTCGACCCGACCCGCACCCGCAACCTGCTCGACGACAGCGCCGGCGCCCAGACCGCCAACATCTAGGCGCTCAGCCAGCCAGCAGCACCCGCTCCACAGCGGTTCCTCGGCCTTCGGGCCGGGGGACTGCTATCCTCTCCCACGCCAAAGACCGCCGGTTGCTCCACCTGCCCGCAGGAGGAGTCGAAGGCCCCGCTCTCGAGCGGGCGGCCCGCGCAGGTGAGCACAGCCAGACCCCGCTTCGGCGGGTGCCTCTGACGCCCCGTGCCGCAGCTGCGCCGGGGCGTCCGTCGTGTGCAGGGCCAACCGCCCGCAAGGGCCCGGCGCCACGACACGAGAAGGAGGTCCCGCCATCAGCGCATCCACGCAGGAGCGGACCGTCGAGACCGCGAAGCCCGACCACCGGCGCGCCACGGTTCACCCCGACAAGGGCGAGGCGGTCGCAACGATCGCGCAGAGCTTCCGCGACTCGTCCGCCACGCTGCTCACCGAGTACCGCGGGCTGACGGTCAAGCAGATCTCCGAGCTGCGCCGGGCCCTCGGGGCCGGCACGACCTACAGCGTGGTGAAGAACAGCCTCACCAAGATCGCCGCCGCCGACGCCGGTGTGACTGGCATCGACGACCTGCTCGTCGGCCCGACGGCCGTCGCGTTCGTCTCCGGTGACCCGGTCGAGGCCGCGAAGGGTCTGCGGGACTTCGCGAAGGCCCACCCCGCGCTCGTCGTCAAGGGCGGCGTCATGGACGGGCGGGCACTCACCGCCGACGAGATCAAGAAGCTCGCCGACCTCGAGTCCCGCGAGGTCCTGCTCGCCAAGCTGGCGGGTGCGATGAAGGCGTCGCTCACCCAGGCCGTCTACCTGTTCGCTGCCCCGCTCGCCCAGGCCGCCCGCGTCTTGGGGGCCCTGGAGGCCGACTTGGCAGCCAAGGCGCCGGCCGCCACCGCCGAAGCCAGCACGGAGACCAGCACGGAGACCAGCACGGAGACCAGCACGGACGACAGCGAGACCGCATAACCGGCTCCGGCCGACCCCGCACGACCCCACCGCAACGCCGGAGACCGGCACCTACCTGAAGGAGAACGCCATCATGGCGAAGCTCAGCACTGACGAGCTGCTCGAGCAGTTCAAGGAGATGACGCTGATCGAGCTCTCTGAGTTCGTGAAGCAGTTCGAGGACACCTTCGGCGTCACCGCCGCCGCTCCCGTCGCTGTCGCGGCCGCCCCGGCCGCTGGTGGCGGCGGTGCTGGCGCGGAGGAGTCCGCCGAGCAGGACGAGTTCGACGTCATCCTCGAGGCGGCTGGCGACAAGAAGATCCAGGTCATCAAGGAGGTGCGCACGCTCACGAACCTCGGTCTCAAGGAGGCCAAGGACCTCGTCGACGGCGCGCCCAAGGCGGTCCTGGAGAAGGTCAACAAGGAGGCTGCCGAGAAGGGCAAGGCCGCTCTCGAGGCAGCCGGCGCGACGGTCACCGTCAAGTAGTCAGCTCCACCCGCACGTCCCGACGGGGCGGCCCTCCTTCGGGAGGGCTGCCCCGTTCGTGTTGTCCGCCGAGATGGTTCCGCGGTGATCCCGGCGCAAGTGGGTAGGAAGGTCCCGATGGCTGGGCATCAGGAGTGGTGCGCGTCCGTTACCCACCGGTATCGTGCCAAGGGGTACCCGCCCGTAGAGTGCCGAACAGGTTAGTGAGTGCGGTCACAGTTCGACGCACCACCAGGAGAGGCGGAGCGGCCACGTGGGCGTCGAGATCAAGGTCGAGAACCTCACCAAGCGGTTCGGTCGCCAGACCATCTGGGAGGACGTCAGCCTCACTCTCCCTGCCGGTGAGATCTCGGTGCTGCTCGGACCGTCCGGCACGGGCAAGTCGGTGTTCCTCAAGACCCTGATCGGGCTGCTCAAGCCCGAGGCCGGCGCGATCTGGATCAACGGCAAGGACATCACCAAGGTCAAGGAGAAGGAGCTCTACGAGATCCGCAAGCTGTTCGGCGTCCTGTTCCAGGACGGCGCGCTGTTCGGATCTCAGAACCTCTACGACAACATCGCCTTCCCCTTGCGCGAGCACACCAAGAAGTCCGAGAAAGAGATCAAGGACATCGTGCTCGAGAAGATGGACATGACCGGGCTGTCCGGCGCGGAGCGCAAGCTCCCGGGGGAGATCTCCGGCGGCATGCGCAAGCGCGCCGGCCTCGCTCGGGCGCTGGTGCTCGACCCCGAGATCCTGCTGTTCGACGAGCCCGACTCGGGCCTGGACCCGGTCCGCACGGCCTACCTCAACCAGCTCATCGTCGACCTCAACGCCCAGATCAAGGCGACTTTCCTCATCGTCACGCACGACATCAGCACGGCCCGCAGCGTCCCGGACAACATCGGGTTGCTCTACCGGCGTCACCTGGCGATGTTCGGTCCCCGCGAGATGTTGCTGTCGAGCAACGAGCCGGTCGTCCGGCAGTTCCTCAACGGTCAGCGCCAGGGCCCGATCGGCATGGCCGAGGAGAAGGACGCCGGCGAGCTCGCCGCCGAGGCCGAGAGTGGTGAAGAGCAGGCCAAGTTGCCGCCCATCCCGATCCAGCTGCCCACCTCAGACGGCCGAGTCCGCAGCAGCCAGCGCGATCCCGGCTCCTGGCTGCGAGACCACGCCGTCGTGCCGCCGCCCGGCTCGTTCGCGGGCATCGACGTCGACCTGCCGCCGGTGCGCCAAGGCGAGCCGACCGGCTGGTTCCTGCCTGTTCCCCAGCCGGTCGGGCGCCAGAGCAGCGTCACCAACGGCTCCGGCGGCCGCCCCACCGGCGCTGCCGGCGACGGGGCTGGCGGCGTACGCCTGGTGACCCCGCCCAGTGAGCAGCCCGCTGACCAGCCTCCCGCACGTGAGCGGGCTGACTCGGCCCGAGCCGCCGCCGCATCGACCGGCGCTCGCCCGGCTGTCCGGCGTAGCCCCCGCGCAGCAGAGCCGGTGTCGAAGAAGCCGAGCACGAAGCCCGTTTCGAAGACCACCACCACAGCGAGCGCGAAGGCGACCACCACGAAGGCACCGGCCAGCAAGGCGCCGGCGAAGCAGGCCGCGCCGCGGCGGCGCGGGAACGGCTGATGGCCGTCTCGGTCCTCGCGCCGGTCCGTGGCGCTGGCGACTTCTTCGCGTTCTCCCTCGATGTGCTGCGCAGCCTGTTCAAGCGGCCCTTCCAAGGCGCGGAGTTCATCCAACAGGCGTGGTTCATCGCGTCTGTGACCATCTTGCCGACCGCTTTGGTGTCGATCCCCTTCGGAGCCGTCCTGGCCCTGCAGGTCGGCAACCTCACCAAGCAGATCGGCGCGCAGTCCTTCACCGGCGCCGTCGCCGTCCTCGGCAGCGGGCGCGAGGCCAGCCCGATCGTCACCGCGTTGCTGATCGCCGGCGCCGGCGGTTCCGCGATCTGCGCCGACCTCGGCTCCCGCAAGATCCGCGAGGAGATCGACGCCATGGAGGTGCTGGGCGTCAGCCCGCTGCAGCGCCTGGTGGTCCCGCGCGTGCTGGCCACCATGCTGGTCGCGTTCTTCCTCAACGGCCTGGTGGCCGTGGTCGGCGTCATCGGTGGCTACTTCTTCAACGTCATCCTCCAGGGCGGCACCCCCGGCGCCTATCTTGCGTCCTTCACGGCGCTCGCTCAGCTCCCCGACCTCTACGTCGGTCAGCTCAAGGCCGTGATCTTCGGGATGCTCGCGGCGCTGGTCGCGGCCTACAAGGGGCTCAACGCCAAGGGTGGGCCCAAGGGCGTCGGCGACGCGGTCAACCAGAGCGTCGTGATCAGCTTCATGCTGCTGTTCCTCGTGAACTTCATCATCACGGCGATCTACTTCCAAGTCGTCCCGCAGAAGGGCGGCTGACATGACTGCTGTCGGCACTCAGCCGCCGCCGCGCCTGCAGAAGCCCTTGCGGGTCGTGCGCGCCGTCACCAGTCGCCCGCTGTCGATGCTCGACGACCTCGGCGCGCAGCTGTCGTTCTACGCCCGCTCGCTCGGCTGGACCTACCGCGTCCTGCTCCGCTACAAGAAGGAGGTCGTGCGCCTGCTGGCCGAGGTCAGCCTCGGTACCGGCGCGCTGGCGGTCGTCGGTGGCACCGTCGGCGTGATCGCCTTCCTCACCTTCTTCACCGGCACCGAGGTCGGGCTCCAGGGCTATGCCGC
>JBKKBU010000464.1:0-8500 GCA_046713755.1 Mycobacteriales bacterium | reverse complement strand
TTCCACTCGGTCATCTGGCCGGCGATCCTGCTCGGAGCCTCCGGCAAGCCGGCGGGTCAGCCGGGGGCCTTCGGCGAGCTGGACCTGCCCACCGAGGTGGTGTCGAGCGAGTTCCTCACCATGGAGGGGCGCAAGTTCTCCAGCTCGCGCTCGGTCGTCATCTACGTCCGCGACGTCCTCGAGCGCTATGGCCCCGACGCGCTGCGCTACTACCTCTCCGTTGCCGGGCCGGAGTCCAGCGACACCGACTTCACCTGGGAGCAGTTCGTCACCCGCAACAACACCGAGCTGGTCGCCGGCTGGGGCAACCTGGTCAACCGGTCGTTGTCGCTCGTGCACAAGAACCTCGGTCGGATTCCCGAGCCGGGCGAGCTGCTGGGCGTCGACCACGAGGTGCTGGCCGCCTCGAAGGCCGCCTTCGGCACCGTGGGGGAGCTGCTCGGGAAGTCCCAGCAGAAGGCCGCGATCAACGAGGCCATGCGGGTCGTCGGCGAGGCCAACAAGTACCTCTCCGACCAGGCGCCGTGGAAGCTCAAGGACGACCTGCCGCGGCGCGACACCGTGCTGCACGTCGCGCTGCAGCTGATCGACGACGCCAAGACCTTGCTTACGCCGGTCCTGCCGCACAGCTCCGATCAGGTCTACGCCGCGCTCGGCGGCACCGGGGTGTGGAGCGGTCAGCCCGAGCTGCGCGAGGTCGAGGACCTCGACGGCGGGCCGGCGTACCCGGTGTTGATGGGTGACTACGACACCGCAGCGGTGTGGGAGTCGCAGCCGATCAAGGTCGGCACCGAGATCGGCCCGCCAGCCCCCTTGTTCGCCAAGCTCGACCCCTCCGTGGTGGACGAGGAGCTCGCCCGCCTCGAGGCAGTCGCCCCGTGACCTCCCCCCTAACGTCCGCTCGACCGGGAGTGGCCGCCGCGCAGGCGAGCGGACGTTGCGAGGGGGTGGGCGGGTTGTGAGTCGGGGGAGTCGCAGTCAGGAGGAGCCGCCGCCGGTCCCGGAGCCGCTGACGGTGCCGGTCGGCGACAGCCACTGCCACCTCGACATCATGGGCACCGACATCGACGAGGCGCTCGCCGTGGCCCGGTCGGTCGGCATCGACGTCGTCGTACAGGTGGGGGTGGATGTCGAGAGCTCGCGGCTGTCGGCGGATCTCGCGGCGCGCTACGACCAGGTGCATGCGGCCGTGGCGCTGCACCCCAACGAGGCCGGGCGTGGGGCGGCCACCGACGAGGCGCTGCGCGAGATCGAACGACTTGCCGGCCTTCCGCAGGTCAAGGCGGTCGGCGAGACCGGCCTGGACCACTTCCGCACCGAGTCGGCCGATGGCCACCGCCTGCAGGAGGAGTCGTTCCGCGCGCACATCGCGATCGCCAAGCGCACCGGCAAGGCGCTGGTCATCCACGACCGCGACTCTCACGACGAGGTGCTGCGGGTGCTCGCCGACGAGGGGGCCCCGGAGGTCGTCGTCTTCCACTGCTTCTCCGGCGACGAGGCGATGGCCCGCACCTGCGCCGACGCCGGCTACTACCTGTCCTTCGCGGGTCCGGTGACGTTCAAGGCAAACGACGACCTGCGCGCCGCCGCGGTCCTGACCCCGGCGGACCGGCTGCTCGTGGAGACGGACGCGCCGTTCCTCACCCCGATGCCCTACCGGGGTCGTCCCAACGCGCCCTATCTCGTGCCGCTGACGGTGCGGTCGCTGGCGGCAACGCGGGGCGCCGACCTGGACGAGCTGTGCCGCGCGATCGCCGCCAACGGGGCCCGCGCGTTCGCCTACTGACCTCGCAAATCGGACACTGAGGTACGAAACGTGACACTGCGTGATCGGACTCACAGTCGGGTCAGATGAAGGCTCCCACCTGCGGTTTTCCTGCCAACGGCCCCGCAGGGGTGCCCACAGAGGGACCTGTCGGGCTTGGCGGACGGGTCCGCTCCCGTTACGTTCGTTCCCAGAGTCGCCGGAGTCGGGGAAGCTCCAGTGGCGGTCAGCATGCAGCCTGGACCCTCGTCTGGACTGTCGCCGGTCGTCGTCCCCGTGCCCGGATCGCGCGATCATCGGAGATCCGTGTCCGTCAGCCCCGCACCAGCCAGGTCTCACATGGCCAGCCTCAAGGGACGCATCAAGCGCCCCGCCGTCCTCACCCTGCAGGCCCTCACGCTGCTCGGACTGGTCGGTGGCACTGCCGCCTGGAACCTCACCGAGAAGACGGTGGCGCTCTCGGTCGACGGTGAGGTCCGCAACGTCAGCGTCCACGGCGACACCGTCGCCGACGTGCTGCGGCAGGCCAGCCTCCAGGTGGGCGAGCACGACCTGCTGGCGCCAGCCGCGGACGCCGCGATCACCGATGGCGCGACCGTCGCCCTGCGTCGTGGTCGTGAGTTGCGGCTCGTCGTCGACGGTGTCGAGCGCAGCGTCTGGGTGACGGCCGCTTCGGTGGACGAGGCCCTCGAGCAGGTCGGCCTCGGCGACCGCCGTGCGGTCCTGTCGGCCAGCCGCTCGCGCACCATCGGCCTCGACGGGCTCGAGCTCGAGGTGCGTCTGCCCAAGGACGTCGACATCCTGGTCGACGGCAAGATCAAGGAGATCAGCACGACCGCACCGACGGTCCGCGACGCTCTCATCGAGGCCGGGGTGAGCCTGCGCCCCAAGGATCGCCTCACCCCCGCTCGCGGCGTCCCCGTCACCGATGGCCTCGCGATCACCGTCACGCGCGTCGATGGCAAGCGCATCACCGAGGACTTTCCGATCGCGTTCAAGACGATCCGCAAGGATGACGCCTCGATCTACCGCGGTGACACGAAGGTGCTGCAGCGCGGCCGCCACGGCGTCCTGCGGCGGACCTACACGGTCGGCATCATCAACGGCAAGCGCGTGAGCAAGCTGCTCTCGCGTGAGGTCCGGGCCGCCGACCCGGTCGACCGCATCATCGCGGTCGGCACCAAGGCGCGACCGCAGGTCTCGCGCACGGTGGCTGGCGCTGACGGCCTCAACTGGGCGGCCCTCGCTCGCTGCGAGTCCGGGGGCAACCCGCGCGCGGTGTCGTCCGGCGGCACCTACCGCGGTCTTTACCAGTTCTCCATGAGCACCTGGCGCGGCGTGGGTGGCAGTGGCGACCCGATCGACGCGAGTTCGAGCGAGCAGACCTACCGCGCGAAGGTCCTCTACTCGAGGTCGGGTCGCAGCCCGTGGCCGCACTGCGGCAGATACCTGTAGTTGCTGCTGACCGCCCCTGACATCAGGGCGCTCGCTGAGCGCCTCGGTGTCCGGCCGACGAAGGCGCTCGGCCAGAACTTCGTCATCGACCCCAACACGGTCCGGCGCATCGTGCGGACCGCGGGCCTGGCCGCTGACGACGTGGTTGTCGAGGTCGGCCCGGGCCTGGGCTCCCTCACCCTGGGGCTGCTCGCCGAGGTCGCCCGGGTGGTCGCTGTCGAGATCGACCCGGTGCTGGCTGCCGAGCTGCCGCTCACGGTGGCGAGCCGCGCACCCGAGCTCGCCGACCGCCTTGCGGTCGTCACCATGGACGCGCTTCGGCTGGAGGACCTGCCTGGTCCCCCGCCGACGGCGTTCGTTGCCAACCTGCCGTACAACGTGGCCGTGCCAGTCCTGCTGCGGCTCCTGGAGAAGCTGCCCACGCTCCGCACTGGTCTCGTCATGGTCCAGGCGGAGGTTGCCGACCGGCTGGTGGCCCCGCCCGGGTCCCGGACCTACGGCATCCCCTCGGTCAAGGCCGCCTGGTACGCCGAGGTCAGCCGCGCCGGCAGCATCGGCCGCACCGTGTTCTGGCCGGCGCCCCACGTGGACTCCGGCCTGGTCGCCTTCACCCGCCGCCCGCCACCCACTGGCGACCGCGCGGCGACCTTTGCCGTCGTCGACGCCGCCTTCGCGCAGCGCCGCAAGACGCTGCGGGCCGCCCTGGCTGGTTGGGCCGGCGGGGCCGATGCCGCCGAGACCCGGCTGCGCGCTGCGGGGATCGACCCGCAGGCACGCGGCGAGGTGTTGTCGGTCGACGACTTCGCCCGCCTCGCCGCGACCTAGACTTCGATCCCCATGAACGACGAGGAGTGACCATCCGCCAGCCCGTCGACCACGTGACGGTCCGCGCGCCCGCGAAGGTCAACCTGCACCTGTCCGTCGGCCGCCTCCGCCGCGACGGCTTCCACGAGCTGACGACCGTCTTCCAGGCCGTGGGCCTGTACGACGAGCTGGTGCTCACCAGGTCGGAGACGCCCGCCGTGTCGCTGGTCGGCGAGGGCGCCGGTCTCGTCCCGCTGGATGCCAGCAACCTGGCACTGCGCGCCGTAGAGCTGCTCGCCCGCGAGACCGGTAGCGACCCGGGCGTCTCGATCCGCATCGACAAGGGCATCCCGGTCGCCGGCGGGATGGCCGGCGGGTCGGCCGACGCGGCAGCTGCCCTGGTCGGTTGTGACGCGCTGTGGGGTACCGGGCTGTCCCGCGACGACCTGGGCGCTTTGGGCGCGCAGCTCGGCAGCGATGTGCCCTTCGCCCTGCACGGTGGGACGGCGCTCGGCACCGGTCGCGGCGAGCAGCTCACCCCGGTGCTCGGCCACGGCAGCTACTCCTGGGTCGTCGCACTGCCTGTTGGCGGACTCTCGACACCCGAGGTCTACCGCGAGCTGGACCGGCAGCGAGAGCACGGCCCGGTCGCCGTCGTCAGCGATCCGGCGGAGGTGCTTGCCGCTCTCCGGAGCGGCGACCCGGTCCAGCTCGGCCGGGCGCTCAACAACGATCTGCAGCCGGCCGCCCTCGCGCTGCGGCCTGATCTGCAGCTGCTGCTCGACACCGCCCGCGATCTCGGGGCGCTCGGGCTGCTGGTGTCGGGATCCGGCCCGACGGTGGTGCTGCTGGCCCGCGACGACGGTCACGCCGTCGCGCTGGCGGCGGCCCTCACCGCGCAGGGCTGCTGTCGGTCCGTGCGCCGTGCCGACGGTCCGGTGCCGGGCGCGCGTGTGGTCGAGGCAGTCTGATGGCCGGCAACCCGCGGACCAACCTCGTCAACCTCGAGAAGGTGACGGTCGCGCACGGCACCAAGCTGCTGCTCGACGAGGTGTCGCTCGGGGTCTCCGAGGGGGACCGCGTGGGCGTCGTCGGCCGCAACGGCGGCGGGAAGACGACGCTGCTCAAGACCCTCATCAAGACCGAGGCACCGCACTCCGGCCGCGTGACGCACGTCGGCGGCCTGCGGGTCGGCGTCCTCACCCAGGACGTTCGCCTCGACCCGTCGGCGATCGTGCGGGCCGTCGTCGTCGGCGATGCCGCCGAGCACACCTGGGCCGGCGACGCCCGCGTCCGCGAGGTCATGGATGGCCTCGGGTTGCACGACATGGGCATGGACGCCCGCATCGAGACGATGTCCGGTGGTGAGCGCCGGCGGGTCGCGCTCGCGGCGCTGCTCGTGCAGGAGTGGGACCTGCTGATCCTGGACGAACCGACCAACCACCTCGATGTCGAGGGCGTGGCCTGGCTGGCCGGGCACCTCAAGGGCCGCTCGCCGTCGCAGGCCCACATCGTGGTCACTCACGACCGTTGGTTCCTCGACGAGGTCAACAGCTCGACGTGGGAGGTGCACGACGGCGTCGTCGACTCCTACATCGGCGGCTACTCCGCCTACGTCCTCGCCCGCGCCGAGCGCGACCGGATGGCGTCGGTCACCGAGCAGAAGCGCGTCAACCTGGTCCGCAAGGAGCTCGCGTGGCTGCGCCGCGGGCCGCCCGCCCGCACCAGCAAGCCGCAGTTCCGCATCGACGCGGCCAACGCCCTCATCGCCGACGAGCCGGCGGCGCGCGACGACGTCGCGCTGCAGCGCTTCGCGACCGCCCGACTCGGTAAGAGCGTGTACGACGTCGAACGGGTGTCGCTCGCCTTCGATGACCGCGTCCTGCTGCGGGACGTCACCTGGCATGCCGGCCCGGGGGACCGCACCGGCATCGTCGGGGTCAACGGCGCGGGCAAGTCCACCCTGCTCCGGCTGCTCGTCGGTCAGCAGCAGCCGGACGCCGGTGTCGTCAAGGTCGGTCAGACCGTCAAGGCCGCCTACCTGTCGCAGGAGGTTGCCGAGCTCGACCCGATGCTGCGGGTCCTCGAGGCGGTCGAAGCCGTCGCCGGCTCGGTCGACCTGGGCGGCAAGCCGGTGGGCGCCTCCTCCCTGTGCGACCGGTTCGGCTTCACCGGCAACGCGCAGTGGACCCGGGTCGGTGACCTGTCGGGCGGCGAGCGTCGCCGGCTGCAGCTGCTGCGCCTGCTCATGTCGGAGCCCAACGTGCTGCTCCTGGACGAGCCCACCAACGACCTTGACATCGACACGCTCAACGCCCTCGAGGACGTCCTTGACGGCTGGCCGGGCACGCTGCTGGTCGTCTCGCACGACCGCTACTTCCTGGAGCGGGTCACGACGACGACGATCTCCCTGATGGGTGACGGGAGCGTCAAGGCGCTGCCCGGCGGCGTTGACGAGTACCTCGCCAAGCGGGTCCGCACCGCCACACCGGCTCCTTCGAACCGCAGCGCGAGAGCGTCGTCCAGCCTCGATGAGAGATCCGCCAGGAAGGAGCTGCAGCGACTCACGCGGACGCTGGCGAGGCTGGACGAGCAGGAGCAGCGACTTTTGGTGGACCTGGGCGAGCAGGCCGCGGACTACGCGGCCGTGGCAACCCTCGATGCGGCGCTGCGGGCCCTGCGCGAGGAGAAGGCCGCGACCGAGGACGCTTGGCTGGAGCTCTCCGAGTCGATCTAGTGCGTCAGGTGGCGAGGCGCGGGTCGGTCTCGAGACGGGACAGGCCGTGCCACGCCAGGTTGACCAGGTGCGCGGCCACCTCGTCGCGGCTGACCTCGCGGTGCTCAGCCCACCACTGACCGCCCAGCGCGACCTGACCGACGAGCGCCTGCGAGTAGAGCCCGGCAAGCACCGTCCGGAAGCCACGGGCCGCGAACTCGCGGTCGAGGATGTGCTCCACGCGCTGCGCGATGTCGCTGATGATCGTGGCAAAACCGCCGGTGGCGCTGGGGACGGGGGACTCTCGGATGAGGATCGAGAAGCCCTCGGCCGAGTCCTCGACGTAGCGCAGCAGCGCCATCGTCGCCTGCTCGAGCAGCACCCGAGGCGAGTCCCCGGACAGCGCCGCGTTGAAGTCGCTCAGCAGCAGCTGGACCTCGCGGTCGACGACGACGGCGTAGAGGCCCTCCTTGCCGCCGAAGTGCTCGTAGACGACTGGCTTGCTCACCCCTGCGCGGTGCGCGACCTCCTCGACGGACGTGCCGTCGAAGCCGCGTTCGGCGAACAGCGAGCGGCCGACGTCGAGCAGCTGCTCGCGACGTTGCGGGCCCGTCATCCGTTGGCGGACGACGGTGGTCGGGGTCAGCTCGCGCGCCGGGCGGCGAGTCGCTCGGGCTTGGGCCAGCGCACGTCGTAAGCCAGGCCGAGCTTCTCCATGCCGCGGATGATCTCAGCGGTCGAGTCCCACTGGAACCGGTCGACGCCGTGGCGCGCCGCCGTCGGGTCGGCGTGGTGCAGGTTGTGCCAGTTCTCGCCCATCGAGATGAAGGCCAGCGGCCAGTAGTTCGTCGCCCGGTCATCGGTGGCGAACGGCCGATTGCCCACGGCGTGGCAGATCGAGTTGATGGCCCACGTCGCGTGGTGCAGGACACCGATCCGGATGATGCTGGCCCAGAAGAACGCCGTGAGGGCTCCCGTCCAGCTGCCGGCCCACAGGCCACCCACGAGCGGCGGCAGCAGCAGGCTGATGGCCACCCAAAGCGGGAACAACGCGTTGACGCGCGCGATGTCACGGTCCTTCAGCAGGTCGGGGATGAAGCGCTTCTGGTCGGTCTGCTCGACGTCGAACAACCATCCGACGTGGGCGTGCCACAGGCCCTTGGTCAGCGCGCGCAGGCTCTCGCCGTAGCGCCACGGGGAGTGCGGGTCGCCCTCGCGGTCGCTGTAGGCGTGGTGGCGGCGGTGGTCGGCGACCCAGCGGTTGACCGGGCCTTCAATGGCCAGCGAGCCGGCGACGGCGAGCCCGATGCGGGTCTTGCGGCCGGCCTTGAAGGAGCCGTGCGTGAAGTAGCGGTGAAAGCCGACGGTGATGCCGTGACCGGAGACGGCGTACATCACGAAGCTGATGACGACGTCGCGGTACGACAGCCCGTTGCCCCACAGCACGAAGCCGGCGGCGGCGACGGCGAGCAGGGGTACGGCGATGAACACCGCCAGCGCGATCTGCTCCGCACGGGCGCGGGCCTTGGTCTTGGGGATCGCCTGCAGCGGGCGCGCAACGTCCTCGTCGTAGGAGACGGTGCTGATCGGGCCGCTGACGGGGGCGTCGAGGGTCGAGGTCAAGGGTCACTCCGGGGGCGCGGGGTCGGGGCTACGCCTCCGTAACTTACGGCACCGTAGGTTCTGCTGCGGGGGTGGGCACCCGGATGACGAGCACTGCGGTGTCGTCGGCGGGAACCGGGCCACCGAACGCCAGGACG
>JBKKBU010000463.1:0-6479 GCA_046713755.1 Mycobacteriales bacterium | reverse complement strand
GCGCCCAGGAGCAGCAGCAGGCCGAGCGCGAGGCGCGGCAAGGGCCGGCGGGTCACCGGGCTGGCGGACACGGCGTCACCGTACGCGCCGACGATCACGATCACGCCAGAATCGTGATCTGGGCCGCGTCGAGGCTCAAGCCGCCAAGGTGAGGAGACGAACCTTGATCTGATTGTTACAGTGTCAAGTCGCCACGCCGTACGGACGTGGCATCTGTCCCCGATCGCCGAGTCCTGCCCCGGGGGCAGATCGATCCCTCCTGGGCAGGAGCGGGGGACCCACCAGTCCTTCGGAGACCATCCAGCACGCAGGGACGGCCTCCTCGGGGTGAAGGCGCGCAAGCGCCCGGGCAGCCCAGCCCGAACCCGACAGCTCACCTCGTAGGCGTCGTGGAAGGACCACCGCACCGTGTCGTTGTTGCGCCCCCGCAAGCACGCCAAGCACGCCAAGCCCTCTGCTGCCGCCCCGGCCATCGCGGCCGGTGGCATCACCGCTGCCCTCGTCATCTCCGACGCCGGCGCGGCCTCAGCAGCGACGGACGACGACTTCCGGCGCCTGCGCGTCTGCGAGTCGGGCGGCAACTACGCCATCAACACCGGCAACGGCTACCACGGTGCCTACCAGTTCGACCGCCGCACCTGGCAGGGCCTGGGCTACAGCGGCACCGCGAACCAGCACCCGGCGTCCGTGCAGGACGAGGGCGCCCGGCGCCTGCAGGCGGCCCGTGGCTGGCAGCCCTGGCCGGCCTGCTCGCGCAAGCTCGGCCTCGGCCGCTCGTCATCGGTGCAGTCGGACAGCAGCACCGAGCGCAGCGTCGTGGCCCGGGCCTCGCGCGGTGGCCAGCGCAACGAGGGCACCCGTCGGGTCATCAAGACCAAGATCGTCCGGGTGGCCGTCGCGCCGATGCCCGCGCCCTTCTTCAATGGCAACGACCTGACCCTCGCCGACGCTGAGCGCTTCCGCATCGGCGTCAAGATGTGGCAGGGCCGGATGGCTCAGCGCGGTTGGGACGTCGAGGTCGACGGCTTCTTCGGCCCGCAGAGTGCCGCCGTCGCCCAGCGCTTCGCGCACCAGAAGGACATCAAGGTCGCGGTCCCGGGCACGGTCGACAAGACCGTCTGGGACGCCGCCTGGACGCTCGCCGTCAGCTAGGGCGCTCGGCCACCAGCAGCCCGTAGCCGAGGGTCCCGCTGCGGGCTGCCTGCGCGCAGGCCCGCAGGGTCCGTGACAGCGGCAGTCGGGTGCGCAGCCGGCGCAGCAAGGCGCGCGCGTCCTGACCGCGGTCCTCCACCGCCATCACGGTGAGCCCGGCTTCCGCCAGAAGTGCCTGGTACGCCGGGAGCGTGCGCGCTGCCGTCAGCCGGTCCACCGCCGCGGTGACGGCGCGCGGCGCGAGCTCGCGGTGCAGCACGACGTCGGTCATGCCGAGGCGGCCGCCCGGCCGGAGCACCCGGGCCACCTCGGCGAGGACCCGCGCCGGGACGTCGAAGGTCGACAGCGAGCACTCGATCAGCACCGCGTCGTATGCCCCGGTCGGGAGCGGAAGGTGGTGCGCGTCGCCGACGACGGCCACCGGGACTCCGCGGACCTGGCGCGGCTCTACGTCGACGCCGACGGCGAGATGCCCGGCGGCACGGAGCAGCTCGAGGGTGGCGCCGCGGCCGCAGGCGACGTCCACCACCAACGAGCCGGGCGCGAGCCCCAGCCGGTCCAGGAGGTGGCGGGTCAGCGCCTCCCCGCCGGGATGGTCGGTCGCCCCCAGCAACCAGCGGGCTGCCCGCGCGGTGTAGTCCACGTGAGCATCATGGTGGGGTGCTCGTACTGGATGAGGTCTCGGTGGTGAGGGGCGCACGTGTCGTGCTCGATCGAGTCTCGGCGACCTTCGCCGTGGGTCGCTGCACCGCGGTGGTCGGCCCGAGCGGTGCCGGCAAGTCGACCCTGCTGAGGCTGCTCGACCGGCTCGAGGAGCCGACGTCCGGCCGGGTTGTGCTGCACGGGCAGGACCTCACGTCGTACGACGTGCTGGCACTGCGTCGCAGGGTCGGGCTGCTCCAGCAGGCCCCGGTCCTGTTGGGTGCCACGGTGCTCGAGGACCTGTCAGTGGGCCGGCCCGTGACTGTCGACGAGGCGGCGGTGCTGCTGCACCGGGTCGGCCTCGACGGGATGGCCCTGGATCGGGCCACTGCGTCGCTGTCGGGAGGCGAAGCACAGCGACTGTGCCTGGCCCGCGCACTGGCTGTGGGACCGGAGGTGCTCCTGCTCGATGAGCCGACCAGCGCCTTGGATGCGGTTGCCGCGCACTCCGTCGAGCACGTCGTCCGCGGGCTGGTCGCCGACGGGCTCACCGCCGTGCTGGTGTCCCACGACCTGCAGCAGGCGCGCCGGCTGGCTGACGAGGTGGTGGTGCTTCGCGGTGGCCAGGTCGTGGAGACCGGGGCTGCCGCCGACTCGACCTACTTGCGCGGCGCCTCATGACCAACCCGTCGGTGCCGTCCTGGGTGGGGGTGGCCACCTCGCTGCTGCTCGTCGGCATCGCCCTGGCCATCGTGCTGAAGGAGCGCCTCGGGTTGGGCCGTGAGGTCGTCGTGGCCGCGGTTCGCGCGGTCGTCCAGCTCGTGGCGGTCGCTGCGCTGCTGGGCGTGCTCTTCGAGTCGGCTGGGCTGCCCGGGGCGGTCGCCTGGGTGGCCGCGATGGTCGCCGTCGGCACGCAGGTGGCCGGCCGACGTGGCAACGGGCTCCCACGCGGCTACCTCGTCGCGGCCGTCGCGATCGGGGCCGGTGTCGTGACCACCCTCGGGCTGCTGGTGGGCGCGCAGGTCGTCGAAGCGCAGGCCCGCGTCGTCGTCCCGGTCGGCGGCATGGTGGTCGCGGCCGCGGTGCGCGGCGTGACCGTCGTGCTGGTGCGGATCCGCGAGGAGGCCGAGCGGTCCCGGCGCGAGGTGGAGGCGCGGCTGGCGCTGGGGCTGCCGGGGCGGGTGGCTTTTGCGCCGCATGCGCGCAGCGCGCTGCGGACGGCGCTGGTCACGGACATCGACGCGGTGGCGTCCGTCGGACTGATCTCGCTGCCCGGGGCGATGGTGGGACTTCTGCTCGCCGGCGTGGAACCGCTGACCGCGATCCGCTACCAGGTCGTCGTCATGTACATGATCCTCGGTGCCACTGCCGTCTCCGGGGTGGTGGCGGCTCGGCTCAGCACCCGGCTGCTGTTCGACGACGCGCACCGCCTGAAGTCCCTCGCGCCCGAGCGGCAGGCGGCCTAGCGTCGGGTCGTGCTCATCCATCCTTGGGACGCCGCCCTCGACACCGGCGAGTGGCAGGACTGGTTGCTCGCCGGCCACGACTTCGGGACTCTCGTGGCGATCGGCCGCGACCGTGACGTGCCCGTGGTCGTGCCGACGCACTTCGTCTTCGACGGTGCGGAGAAGGTGTTTCTGCACCTCGCTCGACCCAACCCGATCTGGTCCGCTGTCGCGGAGAACCCGCGCGTGGTGCTGTCGGTCGTCGGCGACTGGGCCTATGTCCCAGCCGCGTGGAAGGCCGTCGGCGACGAGGACCCGGCGCTGGGGATCCCGACCTCCTACTACGCCGCTGTGCAGCTCACCTGCACCGCGGACGTCGTCGACGGCGACGAGCTGCTCGCCGTCCTACGCACCCAGCTCGCGCACTTCGAGCCAGGGTCGGACGTGGCGGACCCGGCGGTCCATGAACGGCGGCTGCCAGGGATCCGCGGCCTGCAGCTGCGCATCGACGATGTGCAGGCGAAGTTCAAGTACGGCGGCAACGTCGACGAGTCCCACCGCTGGGCCGTGGCAGAACACCTGGCAGAGCGGGGCGCTCCGGGCGACCGGCAGGCCCGGCAGCACCTCATCCGTCGTACGCCTCCTAGTGTCGGGGGATGAGCATCTCCGGCATGGACCTCCTGGGCGGCCCGCCGCCCACCCGGCTACCTGACGAACCGGAGCCGCGCGCGCTGCTCGAGGCCGGCACCGACCCGGCTGAGGTGGCGGCCAAGCACCCGACGCACAGCGCGGCATGGGCGGTGCTGGCCGATGCGGCGTATGCCCGCGGCAGCGTCGTGGAGTCCTACGCGTATGCGCGGGTCGGCTACCACCGTGGCCTCGATGCGCTGCGGCGCAACGGCTGGAAGGGCTACGGCCCGGTGCCGTGGGGGCATGCCCCCAACCAGGGCTTCCTGCGGGCGCTGCATGCCCTCGGCCGGGCAGCGGCGGCGATCGAGGAGACCGACGAGGCCGCGCGGATCGCGCAGTTCCTCGACGAGAGCGACCCCGCCGCAAGAGCCGCGCTCGCCTGATCCACAGATCGGCAAGCGGGGGTCGCGCGTCGGCTCGTGCGGCGCCACCCTCGTGACATGGCGAGGACGGAGGCGCATCATGACCGGCATGACGTCCATCCCGGTGCCGGCGGACTTCACCGCCGACGACCTGGACTCGATGCCCGATGACGGGCAGCGCTATGAGCTGGTCGACGGGCAGCTGCTGGTGACGCCGAGCCCGTCGCTGCGGCACCAGTCGGTGTCCGGCGAGCTCTTCCTCCTGCTGCGCCTCGCGCTGCTGCCGGGCATGCGGGTCCTCAGCGCGCCCATGGACGTCCGGCTGACCCCCCGGCTCCAGGTGCAGCCGGACCTGCTGGTCGTTCGCGACGAGGGCGTCGAGGGGCTCCGCGTCGAGTCCGTCCCGCTGCTGGCCGTCGAGATCGCCTCACCCGGGACGCGGAGCCGCGACCGCGGTCTCAAGCGGACCGCCTACGAGTCGGCCGGCATCCCGTCGTACTGGCTGGTGGACCCGCGCACCCCGGCACTGACGGTGCTCGAGCTGCGCGACGGGACCTACGTCGAGGTGGCGAGCGTCGCAGGCGAGCAGTCCTGGACGGCCACCAGGCCATACGCGGTCACCGTGGTGCCGGCCGACTTGGTGCGCTGACGCAGGTCAGGGTTCCAGTTTGGGTGCGGTGACTCGGCGGCGGCCGAGCAGAGCGGCGCCAGGCAGTCCGGCGAGGGTGCGGGAGGTCTCGTCGACGAAGGTCATGATGCGCTCCGTTGACCCGGCGATGAAGGCCACTCGCTCGTGCGTCTCGGCCAGCGTGCGCAGCACCGGCAGCACGTCCTTCTGCACCTGACGCAGCGTCTCCGGGATCTCCTCGACCACCGGGTCGTCGAGGACGGCGGCCAGCCGGGTGAGTCCAGGCGCGAGCGCCATCAACGCCGGCTCCAGCTCGATCGCCATCGCATCGATGCGCATCGTGAGTCGCTGCAGGGCGGCGATGGTGTCCTTCGTCGAGGTCGCGATCTCGCCGAGGTTCTTCACCGCCGTGGTCAGCGACTGCACTGTGCTGGGCAGCGCCTGCAGCGCCTCGGTCTGCGCCTGCAGGACGCCGAGCAGCCCGCCGACGACGCTGTCGATTCCGGGGATACGGGACATGTGACGAACCCTACGGCTAGACTCGCTCCGCAAGAGGCCATCGCACTTGCAGCAGTTGCAAGGACGAGGCCTTTCTCCATGTTCGAGGGAGCACGACATGCCCGCACTCGTCCTCATCGGCGCCCAGTGGGGCGACGAGGGCAAGGGCAAGGCCACCGACCAGCTCGGCGGTTCCGTCGACTACGTCGTGAAGTTTAACGGCGGCAACAACGCCGGGCACACCGTCGTCATCGGCGACGAGACCTACGCCCTGCACCTGCTGCCCAGCGGCATCCTGTCGGCCGGCTGCACCCCGGTGATCGGCAACGGCGTTGTCGTGGACCTGTCGGTGCTGTTCCAGGAGATCGATGACCTGGAGGCGCGCGGGTTCAGCACGTCGAAGCTGGTGGTGTCGGCGGATGCGCACCTCATCCCGTCGTACAACCGGACCCTGGACCGGGTCGCGGAGCGCTACCTCGGCAACCGCAAGATCGGTACGACGGGACGCGGCATCGGTCCGACGTACGCCGACAAGATGAACCGGGTCGGGCTGCGCGTGCAGGACCTGTTCGACGAGGGGATCTTGCGGCAGAAGGTCGAGGGTGCTCTCGACCTGAAGAACCAGATCCTGGTGAAGGTCTACAACCGCAAGGCCGTCACGGTCGACGCGGTCGTCGAGGATCTGCTCAGCCACGCCGACCGGTTGCGCCCGATGGTGCGTGACACCGGGCTGCTGCTCAACGCGGCGCTCGACCGCGGCGAGACCGTGCTGCTCGAGGGCGGGCAGGCGACGCTCCTCGACGTCGACCACGGCACCTACCCCTTCGTCACGTCGTCGTCCGCGACCGCTGGTGGGGCGTGCACCGGAAGCGGCATCGGGCCGCGCCGCGTCGACAAGGTCATCGCGGTGGTGAAGGCCTACACGACGCGGGTCGGTGAGGGACCGTTCCCCACCGAGCTGATCGACGCCTCCGGCGAGAAGCTGCGGGCCGACGGTGGGGAGTACGGCACGACGACCGGTCGGCCGCGTCGCTGCGGCTGGTACGACTCCGTCATCGCCCG
>JBKKBU010000462.1:0-2761 GCA_046713755.1 Mycobacteriales bacterium | reverse complement strand
CTCCTTGTGGAGCAGGTCCTGCAGCTCCTTCTTGGTGTACTTGCGGATCGGCTTGTCCGGGTCGAAGAACCCGCAGCCGCGGAAGATCCGGCCGTACCAGCCGTCCATGCTGTAGCCAGGGATGGTCAGGGCACCGTCGTTGAGGGACTTGCTGTCGTCGTACAAGGCGGTGAGGTCGATGTCGTTGACGGCGCCGCGGCCGTCGCACCGTGGGCACATGCCGCCGGTGATGCTGAAGCTGCGGCGCTCCTTCGTGGTGGTGCCGCCGCGCTGGAGGGTGACGGCCCCCGCCCCCGAGATGGAAGCGACGTTGAACGAGAACGCCTGGGGCGAGCCGATGTGCGGCTTGCCGAGCCGGCTAAAAAGGATGCGCAGCATGGCGTTGGCATCGGTGGCGGTGCCGACCGTGGAGCGGGGGTCTGCTCCCAGGCGCTGCTGGTCGATGATGATCGCCGTCGTCAGTCCTTCGAGCACGTCGACCTCGGGTCGCGCCAGGGTCGGCATGAAGCCTTGGACGAAGGCGCTGTAGGTCTCGTTGATCATCCGCTGCGACTCGGCGGCGATCGTGCCGAACACCAGCGAGCTCTTGCCCGAGCCGGACACTCCGGTGAACACCGTCAGCCGGCGCTTCGGGAGCTCGACGCTGAGGTCCTTGAGGTTGTTCACCCGCGCCCCGTGCACGCGGATCAGGTCGTGACGGTCGGCAACGTGCAGCATGTCGACGACGCTACGCGGCGTATTGTCGCGACCAGGGGGTGAGGTCGTGACCAGTGATCCGGCACGAACTGTGGCCAGGTCGGGAGCGGTTTTTGTGCTGCTGCTGGTCGCGGCCTTCGTGGGGTCCTACGGCACACTCGCGGGCTCGTTCGCCGACGGGGACCACGTGTTCGTCGAGCGCTACGCCGACTCGGCGACCCGGGTGCGGGACATCGTCAGTGGCTACCTGTTGGTGTTCGCCGGCCTCGCGTTCGGCTGGTTTGCGCAGGCCCTCTCGCGCGTCGCCCCGCTCCAGCGGGCTCCGATCCTGCTCGCCGGATCGGCGGCTGCCGGAGCCATGATCCTGACGGCACTCGCGTGGACGACGGTGCCCATGAGCATCACGTTCGGCACGTTCTTCGACGACCCCGGCCTGGAGCAGGGCCAGGCCGTGCTGGGCCAGTTCGGTTACGTCACACTGATGATGGGCGCGATGGTGCCGGCCGCTGTCGTCATGATTGCCGTCGCGCGGGCCCCAGGGCTGCTGCCCCGGTGGTTGTCCATCGCGAGCTACCCGGTCGCCGTTCTGGTCTCGCTCTCGGCGCTGCTGTTCTCGCCGCTGTTTTTGTTCGTCGGCTGGGTGGTGGCCGTCGCGGTGACGCAATGGCGGCGTCGGGAGAGCGCGCTCAGGAGCTGAGGCAGCCGGCCTTGCGACCGAGGCGGGCCAGGCCGGCAAGGTCGCCGCGCTGGAAGGTCGCCAGTGATGTCGAGGTGCCCCGGCCGTACATCACCTGCGGCAGCGCCCGGGCGTGGCCGAGCCCGACGACGTGCCCGAGCTCGTGCAGGTAGACCGCGCCTTGGGTGTTGCCGCTCCCGAAGCCGGCGGGCTTGCGCGCCAGGTCGATCCGGTCGAGCAACAGGTAGCCGCGGGTGATCCGCCAGCGTGCGTCCGGGCCCCAGGTCAGCTGTGCGCCGCCGTCGCCGACGACGGTCCCGGCGAGCACCGGCCGCTGCGTCGCGGTGGCGTAGCCGATGACGAGGTCAGTCGTGCCCCACCCCACGAAGGTCTTGCCGTCCGGCAGGATCGAGGTCCGGCCGTCGCGGACAAAAACGAGCCCGGTAGCGGCGCTGATGCGCTTGAGCGCCTCCTCGATGTGCTGGCCGCCATTGACCGGCGCCCCGGTCGCGTTGACCCGCCAGTTGATGGGGGCGCAGGGGTTCCAGCGCGCGGGGGTGCTGTCGCGGTTGGTCATGAGGAAGCTGTAGTCGGTGGCGCTGCCACCCACGGTGGTCGCCGTCGCGCCGGGCAGTGGCAGCAGGGCCACAGCAAGCAGGAGGAGCAGTCCGGTGATCCGTCGTACGGCCATGATCTCCGATCGGCTGGCCGTCCTTGCGGTCTGAAAGCTTCGGACAAAAAGCCGCAGAAGGGATGGTTGATCTGGCCCGAACGGACTAGGCCGTGAGGGTGACGACCTCAGCGCTTGGGCGCAGCGGGGTTGCGGGACGCCGGTCGGGTCGGCGCTTTTGTCGCCGCGGGTGGGTCGGGGTATCGGTCGACCGCCAGCACGACGACGGTGCCCGGGGCGACCAGCGCACCGCCTGGAGGGTCCTGGGAAGCGACCTTCCCGTAGCCGGCGAACGGCGTCACGAGGCCCTGCGCGTCGAGCACGTTCTTGGCGTCGAGCACGTCCATCCCGGTCACGGCCGGCACCCGCACCTGCACGACCTCCGGGCCGCTACGCGTCAGGACGAACGCCGTCGCGAGCAGGACGACGAGCGCCACGGGGCCGGCGATGAGTGCCAGCCGGCTGCGCCACCACGGCGTGGGGTCAACGGCGGTGGGCTCAGGCAGAAAGGTGGACACCACCCCGTACGCCGGGTGCACCTGCTCCTCGACGGGGGGCGGCGCGGGCGGTGCCGGCTGCATCGGCTGCGGCGGGGGCCGGGTCGCCAGGATCGGAGGCGGCTCCAGGGGCGCGCCGCTGACCACCGGTGGCGCTGGGATCATCGGTCGCGCTGACCGGGTGGACGACGCCGCGAGGCTCCCGCCGACGATGGTGAAGGG
>JBKKBU010000461.1:0-5441 GCA_046713755.1 Mycobacteriales bacterium | reverse complement strand
CGGGCGGGGCGGGCGTCCACGACACTGGTGGGGTGAGCACTCCCTTCCGGTCCGGCTTTGCCTGCTTCGTCGGCCGACCCAACGCCGGCAAGTCCACGCTGACCAACGCGATCCTCGGCAGCAAGGTCGCGATCACCAGCAGCCGGCCGCAGACGACCCGCCACGCGATCCGCGGCATCGTGCACCGCCCGGATGCGCAGCTCGTCCTCGTTGACACCCCCGGGCTCCACAAGCCCAGGACGCTGCTGGGTGAGCGCCTCAACGACCTCGTCCGTGAGACCTACGCCAGCGTCGATGTGGTCTGCCTCTGTGTGACGGCCGATGACAAGATCGGCCCGGGGGACCGCTTCATCGCCGCTGAGCTCGCCCAGCTGACGACCCCTGTCATCGCCGTCGTGACCAAGACCGACGCCGCCAAGGACAAGGACATGATCGGGCGCCAGCTGCTGGCGATCTCCGAGCTCGGTGACTGGGCCGACGTCGTGCCCGTGAGCGCCGTCGACGGCTTCCAGGTGAAGCTGCTCGAGGAGCTGCTGGTGCAGCGGCTGCCTGAAGGCCCGCCCCTCTACGTCGACGGGGAGCTCACCGACGAGCCGGAGCAGGTGCTCATCGCGGAGTTCATCCGGGAGGCCGCTCTGGAAGGGGTCCGTGACGAGCTGCCGCACTCCATCGCGGTGACCATCGAGGAGATGGGTCCCCGTGAGGACCGCCCCGTCGAGCGCCCGCTGCTCGACGTCTACGCCACCATCCACGTCGAGCGCGACTCGCAGAAGGCCATCGTGCTCGGCAAGGGAGCTTCGCGGCTCAAGGGCGTGGGCACGACGGCCCGCATGCAGATCGAGAAGATGCTCGGGATGCCCGTCTACCTCGACCTGCGGGTCACGGTGGCGAAGGACTGGCAGCGCGACCCCAAGCAGCTGCGCAAGCTCGGCTTCTAGAGTCGCCGGCGCTTCCGCGGGCTCATCCCGCACACGAAGTGATCACCAAACGCACGAGCCACGCTCAACCACACCCGGAGTCGATCACTTCGTGTGCGGTGTGAGCCCTATCGACCTGGGCGAACGGCGGCGGGGTGGGCTGTCAGACGAGTGACGGGTGGTGGGCGGCGATGTCCCGAGGGACGGCACACATCCAGCCGAGGGTGTTGTCCGGCAGGTTGAGCGGCACGGGAGCCCGCCGGGCCGGCGCCGACATCGGCTTGTTGCCGAGCTTGCCGATCTTGAGGATGTCGACGCCGCGGGCGTTGTCGGCGACGAACAGGTAGCCACCCGGGCGCCAGTAGGCCGCCCAGGTGTTGGCGTCGTCCGGTCGGAAGAAGCCGACCTGCTTGATGTCCTTGGGGTTGCGCATGTCCAGGAAGCGGGTGCCCTGGCCGTAGAACGCGATCGCGACGACCCCGTCACCGCGGTCGGTGAAGTAGTGCGCCGAGTCGCAGCCGGTGGCGCCCTCCTGCTCCTCGGGAGTCCAGGAGTCGAGCTCGCGCAGTCGGTGCGCCTTCACCGAGCCGGGCTTGAAGCCCTGGCCCTGGTAGGAGCCGCGCAGGTCGTAGGTGGCGAACTTGCCGGACTGCTGGCACGAGGACGCGAGGTTCTCCTCCGTGACGGCGAGCACGTCACCGCGACGCCCCTCGACCTTCAGCGTGGGGTTGCGCCACGAGTTGTGCATCAGACCGCTGGTCTTGCCGAGCTCGGTCCCACCGCCGGCGTAGGGCACGGGCGCGCAGCCGGTGGCGACCTTGACCTTGCCGTCGACCGGGTCGCGATGCTTGCCGCTCGTCCAGTAACCGCGGACGCCACCGCGACCCGAGACCCAGGCGATGCCCAGGGGGTCGACCTGCACATCGTGGGCGTAGTCGGTCACGCCGCCGTTGCGACCGAGGTCGATCGGCGTCGGACAGGCCTTGGGGTTCGCCGGGTCGCGCAGGTCGGTGCCGTAGATCGGGCGGCCCTTCCAGTCGGCCGGTCCGTTGACAGCGTTGGACGGCCCACCGGTCCACGTGTAGTTGCAGCGGTCGACGCAGGTCGTCGTGTGGCCGGCCGGTAGCGGGAACAGCGCGAGCTGGACCATGGCGTGGGGGAGCGAGACGTCGATGACGTGGATGGCGCCATAGGGGAACGTCCCGGGCGTCACCGGCGTGGTGAAGCCGCGCGGGTCGCGCGAGATGAACAGCAGCCCGCGATCGGCGTCGACCTCGACGTCTTCGTTCTCCCAGATGTACATCGGGAGCGCCCCGAGCAACGACGGCTTGGCCGGGTCCTTCACCGAGTAGGCGTAGATGCCGGTCGTCGTCGACGCGAACATCGTGTTGCCGATGAAGTTGAGGGAGATGGCGGTGCGCAGCTCAGGGACGTTGGCCAGGAAAGACACGCCCTGGCTGATCGCCCCCGCGGGAGGGGCGGCCGCGGCGAGCGGTGCGGTGGACGGCAGCACCGACAGGGGCAGCAGCACCGCGGCAAGACCGAGCAGGGGACGCAGACGCATGCCGCTCAGTTCGCCGTGGCTCGTGGCAGTCCTGCCTGCTGCTCAGTCCTGCGTGACCGGCAAGCCGAGGTGCCAGCCCTGGCCGATCGGGACGCCGATCTCCATGAGGGCCTGTCGCTGATCCTCGGTCTCGACGCCCTCGGCGAGGACTTCGCTCCCGACCTCCTTGGCGAAGGACATCAGCGCTTTCACCAGGGCTTGCTGGCGGGTGTCGTTCTCGACGTCGCGGGTGATGCTGGTGTCGAGCTTGATGATGTCGGGCTGCAGCAGCAGCACGTGGCGGAGCGAGGCGAAGCCGGCTCCCGTGTCGTCGACAGCGATGCGGGCCCCGTCAGCCCGGAGCCGGTCGAGCGCCGCCCGGGCGGCCGGGTAGTCCGCCACTGCTTCGTGCTCGGTGACCTCGACGACGATCCGGCTGAGGTCGCAGTCGTGCAGCAGCCCCAGCACGATCGGGTCGGTGAGGGCAGCTGGCGAGACGTTGACGGCCAGGAAGCCGGGCTCGGGGAGGTTGTCCAGCAAGGCGAGCGCTACCTGCAGGGTCACCTGCTCGAGCTCGCCGCCGAGTCCGTAGCGACTCGCGGCGCGGAACCACCGGTCAGTCGGGGTCCGGCCGCCGAACCGCGACAGCGCCTCGTGTCCCACCACCAAGCCGCTGCCGAGCTCGACGACCGGCTGCAGGGCGATCTTGAGCCGGCGTTGCTCGACGAGCTCGCGCACGTCCGGTTCGCTGGGCAGCCCGGCCTCGTCCTCGGGGGTGACTGACCGGCCGGGCAGCAGCGCGGTGGCGGTGCGCAGCGCCCGCACTTCCTCCTCCAACTGGCGCCACCGCCGGGCCTGCCGGAAGTAGCGGGTGCTGCCGTGCGCCAGCAACCCCAGCGCAGGGACGACGAGGGCGAGGTCCTCGACGGCCACGCTCGACCACCACAAGTCGTCGTAGCGACGGTCGACGAGCGCCCGCAGCACGCCGACGAGGGGAGCGATCGCCAATCCGGCGAGCACCAGCCCCCATGGGCCGTTGATGCCGAGCGGGCTGCGGCGCCACCAGATGAAGGCCGCGATCGCGGCCAGTGCTGCGACCACCCCGCTGGCGACGTTGAGCGCGGTGGTGAAGTGGCCGTCGTCGATGAGCCGTGGCAGGGCGTCGGGGTAGAGCAGGGCCACGGTGGCCGGGCCTGCGACGACGACGACGGGTACGGCGATCAGCAGTAGCGACCGGCGCGCCATCTCGGCGGTCAACACGGCGATCGGGAGCACGAGCTGCCAGGCCAGGCTCACCGCGGCGCTGCGATTCAGCAGCGCATCGCTGGCTGCACCGTCGGCCGATGGACCCCGAATGACGAGTGCTCGGCTGACGACGACCACGGCGAGCAGGGCGTAGCCACCGGCGAGCCAGCGCAGGCGGACGTCACCTGTCACGGAGGCCTGGACCAGCAGCAAGTAGCTGCTCAGCACGGCGGCGATACCCGCGAGCACGTGGATCCCGGTGAGGGTGGGGCTTGGTCGGATTGCTCCGTTGATCAGCACGGCAACGGGAACGACGGTGACGACCACCAGGCTCACCAGCAAGGCACCTGCCCAGCCCGCGCCGATCCACTTCTCGGGCGGTTCGGCCGGCAGCGCCCAGCCACCGCGTCGGACGTCCAGGCGCGGCGCATGCGATGCGGCCACGCCCACCTCCTCAGAACGCTCCGGTATGTGCGGTTCAGCCTGCCACGCCGGAGGCCAGCAGCGGAGCGAACCGCGCCGACGCGACTAGCCTCGTGCTGTGACGCTGTACCGCGACGAGGGAGTGGTGCTGCGCGTCCAGAAGCTCGGTGAGGCCGACCGGATCATCACCCTCCTCACCCGCAGGACGGGCCGGGTGCGGGCCGTGGCCAAGGGCGTACGGCGAACCCGGTCGAAGTTCGGAGCGTCGGTCGAGCCGGGCAGTCACGTCGATCTGCAGCTCTACGCCGGCCGTTCGCTCGACATCGTCAACCAGGCCGAGACCATCACGCCCTACGGCGCCCTGCTGGTCGGCGACTACGCGAGGTGGACGACGGCATCGGCGGTCCTCGAGACCGCCGAGCGCTTGACGGCCGAGGAGCGCGAGCCCGCGATGCGGCTGTTCCTGCTCGTTGTCGGCGCGCTGCGGGCCCTGGCCGGGCCGGAGCTGAAGCGCGACCCGTCCCTCGTCCTGGACGCCTTCATGCTGCGTGCGATGACGGTCGCCGGCTACGCACCTGCGCTGTGGGACTGCGCCCGGTGCGGGGAGCCCGGTCCCCACCGAGCCTTCTCGGTGCCGGCGGGTGGGGTGGTCTGCGCGACCTGTCGACCCGCCGGGTCGGCCTCACCGCCGCCGGCGGCACTGGCCCTCATGACCGACCTGCTCGAGGGCGACTGGGAGGGCGCCGAAGGATCCGACGCCCGTTCCCGCCGCGAGGCCAGCGGGCTGGTCGCCGCCCATCTGCAGTGACACCTCGAGCGGGGCCTGCGATCGCTCCCGCTGGTGGAGCGGACATGAGGGCCCGCCGCACCGCCGGACCGCCGCGGGTCGTCCGGCCGCCCACGCCACACCCCAGCGGCGCGCTGCCGCCGCCGATCCCGCCGGACCTCGTGCCTCGGCACGTCGCGATCGTCATGGACGGCAACGGCCGGTGGGCCAAGGATCGCGGCTTGCCCCGGACCCGCGGCCACGAAGAAGGCGAGTCGTCGCTGTTCGACGTCGTCGAGGGCGCGATCGAGCTCGGGGTCGGATGGGTGTCGGCGTACGCCTTCTCCACGGAGAACTGGAAACGCAGCCCCGACGAGGTGCGCTTCCTGATGGGCTTCAACCGCGACGTCATCAGACGGCGACGCGACGAGATGCACGAGCTCGGCGTGCGGGTCCGCTGGGCCGGCCGGCGGCCGCGGCTGTGGCGCTCCGTCATCGCCGAGCTCGAGGCGGCCGAGGAGCTGACGAAGCACAACCGGGTCTGCAC
>JBKKBU010000460.1:0-3191 GCA_046713755.1 Mycobacteriales bacterium | reverse complement strand
GCCACCGTGAAGTCCGCGGACGCCGACGCCGGCTCCATCACGCCGTAGTCGACCGACAACTTCGGGATGTCCGACCAGGCCGCGACGTCACCGGCCAGCACCCGCGAGATGAGCTCCATCGTCGACGGCGCGAAGGCCGACACCGCGCGGAGCAGCGTTGCTGCCTGCCACACGAACATCCCGGAGTTCCACAGCGCCCCGGCCGCCACCAACACCGCTGCCCGGTCCGCCGAGGGCTTCTCGGCAAACCGCGCCACCTGACGCGCGTCGCCGCCAAGCGCCGCACCGAGCTCCAGGTAGCCGAAGCCGGTCGAGGGATGGTCAGGCACCACGCCGAAGGTGACGAGCGTGTCGGCGCGCGACTCCGCCAGCTCAAAAGCAGCAGCCAGCGTGGCGGCAAAGGACGACACCGGCTCGATGAGGTGGTCCGCCGTCAGCACCGCCACCACCGCGTCCGGGTCGGCCGCGGCGATGGTGGCCATGCCAAGCGCGACCGCCGGCAGGGTGTCGCGACCGGAGGGCTCGATGATCAACCGGTCGGACCGCAACCCGGCGACCGACGACACCGCCGACCGCAGCGGCTCCCCCGCGCCGAGCCACACCCGGTCAGCGTCGACGACAGCAGTGGCCCGCTCGACAGCGATGTCCAACAGCGAGCGACCCGCGAGCAGCGGCACCAGCTGCTTGGGCAGGGCGGCAGTCGAGAACGGCCAGAGGCGGGTGCCGGACCCACCGGCAAGGATGAGGGCGTGGCGCACTACGAAGCCTCCGAGCGGTCGTCCAGCACAGCAGCAGATCTTGTCGGCGCGGCGCCCTCACCGACGGCGCGGACCCGCGTCGAGACCAGGTAGCGCAGCAGCAGTCCCAGCCCCAGCAGAGCACGAAGGGGAGCCTGCGCGATCCCGTCGTACTGACGCGAGAGGTAGCGGTACAGCGACCGGTGGTGCTCGGCGACCATCGCGCGGGCCGCGCGAGACGTCGCGTGGCCACCGGTGTGGGTGATGACGGCGGTCGGGACGTAGACGTTCTGCCAGCCCGACAAGGCGAGTCGGTGACACAGGTCCATGTCCTCGCAGTACATGAAGTACGACGGGTCGAAGCCGCTCACCGACTCGAAGGCCCGGCGCCGCAGCAGCATGCACGAGCCGGACAGCCAGCCCGTCGGGCCTTCGACCGGACGGCCGACCTCGGCGCGGTAGGAGCGGGTCCAGGGGTTGCCGGGCCAGAAGGGCCCGAGGACGGCATGACCGATCCCGCGGCCGAGCGACGGGAAGGCGCGCGCCGACGGGTAGAGCGCACCGTCCGGGGTCCGGATCGCCGGGCCCAGGCAGCCGGCCGACGGGCGTCGTTCGCCGGCGTCGATCAGGGCGTCGAGCGCCCCCGGAGCCCACTCGACATCGGGGTTGGCGACCACGAGCCACTCGCCCTCGAAGCCGGAGGCGCCGAGGTTGGCGGCCTTGCCATAGCCGAGGTTGCCGCCGGTGCGCAGCAAGGTGACACCAGGTCCGACGCAGGCCTCGGGCGCCCCGTCGGTCGAGCCGTTGTCGGCCAGCACCACCTCGTAGGGACGGGTCGTGGCGGCAGCCAGCGACGACAGGAAGAGCGCGAGCGACTCACCCGGCGAGTAGGTCACGACCACGACCCGGATGACCGGGGCGGTCATGGCGTCACCGGTCAGGACGACAGGGCGCGGGCGTAGCTCGCGAGGTGCGCCTCGGCACTGTGGGCCCAGGTGAACTCGAGCGATCGCGCGTGACCGGCTTCGCCCAGCTCGGCGCGGCGCGCGGGGTCGTCGAGCAGGGCGGTCAGCCCGGCGGCGATCGCGTCGGGGTCGGGCTCGGTGTAGGCCACCGCGTCGCCGCCGACCTCAGGCAGCGACAGTCGCGGCGTCGTCAGGACCGGCGCGCCACAGGCCATCGCCTCGAGCACCGGCAACCCGAAGCCCTCGCCGTGCGAGGGGTAGGCCACGACCAGGGCGCCGCCCAGGTAGCCGGGCAGGTCGGTGTAGCGCAGGTAGCCGGGGCGCAGCACGCGCAGGTGCGCCGGCACCTCCGCGATCGCGCCGTCGATGGTGTCGTCCCAGCCGGCGCCACCGGCCAGGACGAGGGCAGGCGGGTTCTCGCGATCCGCGCAGGCCTTGACCCAGCCGCGGATCAGCCCGGGGACGTTCTTGCGCGGCTCGAGGGTCGACAGGAAGGCGATGTAGGCCTGCGCGCCGTCCTCGGTGCGCAGCCCCAGCCGGGCCTGGACCCGCGACTTCTCGGCGTCGCTCGGCACGTGGAAGGTCGTCTGGTCGACGCCGTGGTAGGCCACGTCGATCTTCGTGGCGTCGGCGTC
Organism: Mycobacteriales bacterium; assembly: GCA_046713755.1. Lineage (GTDB taxonomy): Bacteria > Actinomycetota > Actinomycetes > Mycobacteriales > SCTD01 > JAUYQP01. Next base: position 854 of record JBKKBU010000460.1, on the reverse strand, counting down.
GAGGATGCGGATGATCTCGTCGCGGGTGGCCTTGGACGGCGTCACGACCCGGGCACTGCGGCGCAGCGCGGTGCGGGTGGCAGAGCGGAAGAAGGTGCCCTTGACCGAGGTGTGCATCTCCGGCTCGGTGAAGAACGTCATGTCGTGGACCGTCACGACCACGGGACGGCCGGCCCGCAGTGGCATCGTGTAGTGCGGCGAGTGGACGACCTGGGCCTCGACCTGCTGGGCCACCAGCGGCAGCCCGGTCTGCTCCCAGGCAAGCCGCGCGGGGCGGTGCGCGACGGCTGCGGGTCCGGCGACGACGCGGGCCTCCGGGGCGAGCCGGCCGTAGCGCTCGGCGTCGGCGCGCTGACACGCCACAGCCACGGGTGCGCCGGCGAGGGCAAGGGCTTGGAGCAGGCCGTCGACATACCGGCCAACACCGCCCCTGTCAGCGGGAACGGCCGTCGCGTCGATGAGGACGCGCGGGTCCGTACTGGCGGACAGCGGTGGCTCCTTCCCGGGCGGGCCGGATCGTCTCGAACCAGGGCAGCCTACGCCCGTGCGGGCGACTGCCTGAGAGGTTCGGCCCCGGGCGCGCCGAGGTTCATCTGCACGTTCACCCCGCCGTCACCTCGCGGTAGGCCATCCATAGCGCGCGCGCCGCACCGTCCCAGGTGTACACCGCTGCGCGCGCCGGTCCGGCCGCCCGCAACCGGGCAGCGAGTGCCTCGTCCTCGACGACCTGCCGCAGCCCCTCGGCGAGGCCCGCCACCTCGACGTGCAGCACCGCGCCGCCAGCCACCTCGACCAGCGCCGGCGCCCTGGAGGCGACGACCGGCGTCCCCACCGCCATCGCCTCGAGCATCGGC
>JBKKBU010000459.1:0-3482 GCA_046713755.1 Mycobacteriales bacterium | reverse complement strand
CTGCTCGCCGCTGCTCTAGCGGGCTACGCCGTGGTGCTGCTCGCCGTTGGCCTGGCCCTCGGGCGGGCCGCCCTCCGCCGCTGCGAGCCGGTGGGGCTACTGGCCGCCTGGGTGGCGCTCGGCCCGCGGCTGGTCCGCTGGGATCCGCCCCGCGGGGCCACCGCGGTCCTCGCGGTGGTGCTGGGCGCCGCCTGGTTCGAACGATGGTCACGGACCGCTGCCTGGGCTGCCGAGGTGCGGGACCGTCCGGACCTGATGGTGCTGCTGGCCGTGACCATGGCTGGTGCGGCAGGACTAGCGACCGCCCTGCATCGGTGGGCGGGTTCCGCGATGAGCGCGGCCGCCCTGCTGCCCCTCGCCGCGGGTGCGGTAGTCGCGTGCGGCTTGCGCCGGGCGGTGATCAGCGGACAGCTGCTGCTCCAGCAGGCAGGCCTGCGCGAGGGGATCGACCCGGACCCGCTCGGCATCGCCGGCGGCCAGGGCGCCGCGCTCGCCGTCGTAGTCCTGGCCGGTTGCCTGTCCGCAGCAGTCGTCGCGCGCCGCTCGGCGGAGGGAGCCGCCAGACTCCCCGCGGCCATGGTCAGCCTCGCAGTCAGCGTCGGATCGGCGGTCGTCGTCCTGCAGGTCTGAGAGTCAGGACCCGAGCAGCAGGGCAAGTCCGCCGACGGTGAAGCCGATCATCACCACGAGCAACGGCAGCTGCGAGAGGGTCTCCCGCCGGCCCTGCGCCAGCCGGATCGCCCGGTCGTGGGCGAAGACCACGCCGAGGATGTGGCCGAAGACGATGGCCCCGACCTGCACGCTGCGGATCGTCGTCGGTGACACGGCGGTGTAGTTCACCGCGTTGCCGGCGGTGCCGAACAGGTCCCAGCCCTGCACGAAGGGGTCGCTCGCGAGGATCCAGGTGAGCTGGCCCTCGAGCAGCAGGAGCGAGAAGTAGTGGGCCACGGCGTAGCCGGCGGCGATGGGGACCAGCGAATGGGCGAACAGCGCAGGGAAGTCCTTTGCCTGGACGATCACACCTGCCAGGGCGGTGGACCCGACGTACAACCCGCCGACAGCGAGGATGGTCAGGCCGAGCCACAGGGTCTGTGGCGCGGTGACGGCTTCGCCCTGGATCCCTGGTCCGTTCTGCCACCACTGGGTGCGGGTGACTCCGTCGAAGGCGGTGCCGCCCAGGAGGACCACCACCACTCCCGCGAGCCCGCGATCGGGCTTGAGTCCGTCCAGGCCGTCGAGGGGGTTGCGAAGCACGAGGCGCCCGTCCGCACGGCGACCGATCACCGACAGGCGGCCGAGCAGCGAGCTGTAGACCTCGAAGCCGTCCCCGCGGGCGAACCACTCCTCGCCCAGCCAGAGGGCGCAGACCAGCTGGATGACGCCGTACAGCACGAGGAAGACCCCGACTGTCGACGGCGTCGCGCGCTCGGGGTAGCAGAGCTCCACCCAGGTGAAGGCCAGCAGCGCCGCGACCGCCGGCCAGTAGCCCAGACCTGCTCCGCGTCCCTCCGCCGGTGGGGGCCCGGTGAGTGGCCGCAGGATGGCGTAGAGGGTGCGCAGCGGGTTGACGATCCGCCAGACCGGCCCGAGCAGCAGGCTGACCGGAACGAGCCCGACCCAGAAGGTCACATAGAAGGCCCAGGGGGCGATGTTCTGCGGCGGGTCGGTCGGCCCGGTCAGGGCTGCCACCAGAACCACGCCGGTCAAGCCGAGCACGACCAAGCGCAGCAGCCAGCGGGTCACTGGGCTGTCGAGCACCGCTTGGACCGCGCTCGGGAGTGCGGTTCCGGCGGCGTCGCCTCGCAAGCGGGACGTGCGCCACAACAGCCCGAGAGCGGCGAAGGAGACCAGGATGGCAGCTGCACCGCCGAGGAGTGCGAGCTCGAGCGGGATCGGCAGGTCGGCGCGGGTGCCGACCCCGTGGAGGAGGGGGATCATGAGATGACGAGCCGGACCAGCTGCCGGCGGGCCTTCTCGAGCTCGAGCTCGATCTGACCCGGCACGTCCGCCGTGAAGATGATCTCGGCGGGGATGCCGGGGCTCAGCGCGCGCTTGAGGTCGTAGACGTGCAGGTGCAGCTCGTCAGGGACGTCGCTGGTCACGACGATCCGGACCTTGCTGCCGAGCCTGACTGCCACTCGCCCGGTGTCACCGGTGATCTTTCCAGCGGCGTAGCTCACGGTGAGCTGCTGGTCGAACTGCGAGCTCGGTACGCCGGTAGCTACGGCGGTCGGCGGTGGCGGCGCGGTGCTGGTGGTCGCCGGGGGCGGCCCGGACGTGGTGGGTGCGACCACCGTCGAGTTTCCGTCGCCACAGGCGGCGAGCGTCGCCAGCAGCAGGCAGAGGACGAGCAGTGATGGTGGGGTCCGGCGCACGGCACGATCTTCACACGTGGGCCGGCGGAGGACCGCTAGCGTCGGCGCATGACGATTTCGCGCAGCACTGACATCGCCGCTTCGCCGGACGCCGTCTGGGCCCTCGTGAGCGACTTACCGGCCATGGGCCGCTTCAGCCCGGAGAACACCGGCGGCTCGTGGCAGGGCGGGGCGGCCAGGCCCGCGCTGGGTGCCCGCTTCCGGGGAGCGAACAAGCGAGGTGCGCGCCGGTGGAGCACCTCCGTGGTCGTGAGCCGGTGCGAGCCGGGGCGGGCTTTCGCCTTTGACGTGAGCTCGCTCGGCCTGAAGGTGGCGAACTGGTCCTACGACGTCGAACCCACCGCTACGGGCTGCCGGCTCACCGAGTCCTGGGACGACCGGCGCGGCCGGCTGGTCAAGACTGGCGGCAAGCTCCTCACCGGCGTCGGGGACCGCGAGTCGTACGCCGCCACGAGCATGGAGCAGACGCTGGCAGCCGTGAAGCAGGCCGCGGAGCAGGGTTGACAGCCGGGCCCTGCGGCAATGAGCAGTGCTGCGGATGAGCCTGCAGGGGCCAGCGGGGTGGGCCATCCGAGTGTTTGTCCTCGTCACAGCCCGGCTGGCGCCCTACCGTTGACGTGGCCTCGTGGCGGCGACACGCCAACCAGGACATATGCACACAGGGTTACTGATACGCCACGCTTGGTGGCATACTCGGTGGCACGCCGAAACGCACGCATGAGCCCGGAAGGAGCACGTGATGGCTGAGTCGTCCCACCCGCGCGCTGCGGCCGGGTTGTCGTCGAAGACCGCGATGATCGTGGCGACCGGTGGGCTGATCAGCCTCGCCTCCGCAGGCACCGCCTTGCTCGTCATGACCAGCACGTCGGCTGTCGTACCGGCCACGGGCGGCACGACCTTGCCACCATTGGGCAAGACGTCCGGCCCGGCGGTCGTCGTCCTCCCGGAGGCGCCGCGGGCCGTCGAGGTGCCGACGATCTTCGGAGGCACCGCCGGCGGTGCCTCGCGGCGGGTCGCCGGAGTCGTGGTGCAGCCTGGGCCGTTGACCGGCGTCGTACCGGGCGGTCGGGTGCTGATGCCGACCTTGCTCGAGCCACCCAACCTTCC
>JBKKBU010000458.1:0-5930 GCA_046713755.1 Mycobacteriales bacterium | reverse complement strand
GCCCCGGACCCACCGGAGGAGCCGCCAGGTGTCCGAGTGAGGTCCCAGGGGTTGCGGGTGGACCCCCAGAGCTGCGACTCGGTGAACGGCCACAGCGCCAGCTCCGGCAGCTTCGTCACCCCGACGACGACGGCGCCGGCGGCCCGCAGCCGCCGCACGACCTCGTCGTCGGCAGTGGCTCGGGGCTCCTGCGAGCCGGTGCCGTACGACGGGGCATGCCCAGCCACCTTGACGCTGTCCTTGACGGCAACCGGGATGCCCGCGAGCGGCCGGTCGTCATCCGCGGAGATGTCGGCAGCCGTGGTTCTGGCCTGCTCGCGAAACAGCGTGCGGAAGGCGCCCAAGCGGCCGTCGAGCCGGTCGATGCGGGCCAGGCAGACCTCGAGGAGCTCGCTCGCGGTCAGCCGGCCGGTGCGCAGCAGCTCGCGCTGGCCCAGCACTCCGGCGAACGCGACCTCGACCGGGTCCAGTGAGTCATCCACGCCCGCACGCTAGTTGCTGACCTCCTCGAGGCCGGGAGGCAGGTGGCCGGTGGTCCGGCGCCAGGCCCCGGCGGCCCCGCGGGTCGCCAACAGCTTGGCCACGCCGAGCGCTACACCACTGGCCACTGCCCACGTGAGCGCCTCCGACCAGGATGTGCCGGGCGCGGCCGGGTTGCGGGGCGGTTCGCCGCCCTTGGTGGCCTTCCAGCTCTTGTCCATGACCGCACGGCTGGCCTTCGCCGCCACCAGGCCGGACCCGACGCCGACCACCTTCCAGCCGAGATTCGCGAGCACCAGACCTCCGACGTGGCAGGGGGACGGGGTTCGTCCCACGTCAGGTCAGGCTTCCCCGCAGGTGCCGCCCGGACACGTCAGGACGACGGTGTGATCCGCGGCCCGATCGCCTCGATGAGCTGGTCCGGCCGTCGGGTCGACACCACCCAGTACGGCGTGTCGTCGGCGGGGTCGTCGAGCTCAACGAGAACGGCCGTCGCCACGAACCCCTTACGGGCCAGGTGCGCCCAGGGGTGGCGACCCGGACCGGCGAGCCGGCGCAGTGAGGCGGGGTCGAGGGGCACCGCCCGGTCGACGAAGGCCACCGGCACCCTCGCGCCGGTGACATGCAGGACCCCCTCCGCGACCAGGACCCGGCCGCGGGAGGCGCGCAGCAGCAGCACGACGACGAGCGCCACCGCGACGGCGTAAGGGACGACGGCCCGGGCGGCGCCGTCCGCGCCGCTGTGCACCACGGCGGCCAACAGCACGGCCACAGCCAGGCTGCCCGGCCACCACCAGAGCGGAACGGACAGGCGTTCGTCGTACGCCGGGGTCGGCGGGAGGGACGGCGTCACCGCGGCAGGAACGGGATCTTGATCGGCAGTCGCTTCAGACCCGACCCCACGGCCTTGAGGTAGTCGGTGACCACCGTCGGGGCCAAGGTCTCGGCGAGGATCCCGCCGACTGCGTCGACGCCGACGACGTAGCGGGCGAGCGGGACCGGGTTGGACAGCGCGAGCCGGACGGTGCGGGCGACCCAGACCGGGTCCGGCAGCCGGTCCGACTTCGAGCCGAGTGCCTCCGCGTGGGCGTAGGCGGCGGCGTAGCGCGCGCTGGTGGCTTCCGGGAAGCCGCCCTCCTTCGCGGCCGACCAGATGTCGGTGCCGAACATGCCGGGCTCCACGAGGACCACCCGGATGCCGTCCTGCTCGACCTCCATGCGCAGGGCGTCGGACAGCGCCTCCAGGGCGTGCTTCGAGGCGCAGTACCAGCCCATCAGCGGGGTCGAGAGCCGGCCGGCCACCGAGCTGATGTTGACGATGCGACCCTCCCCGCGCTCCCGCATGGCAGGCAGGACGAGGCGCGCGATGCGCATGGGGGCCAGGACGTTGGTCTCGAGCTGCGCGCGGGCCAGGTCGTCGGTGACGTCCTCCACGGCCCCGGACTGGGCGTAGCCGGCGTTGTTGACCAGTCCCCACGGGCCACCGTCGGTCAGCGCGGCGATCTCGGCGAAGCCGGCCTCGGTCGAAGCGGCGTCATCGACATCCAGGAGCACGGTCCGGATGTCGAGCTCGCGGGTGGCGGCAGCGGCGTGCACCACCTTGGCCTTGGCGTCGCTGCGGACCGTCCCGATGACGTCGTAGCCGGCGCCGGCGAGCTCGAGGACGGTCACGAGCCCGATGCCGCTGTTGGCGCCGGTGACCACGACGGTCCGACGGGGGGTGGGGGGCACGAGATTCTCCTCTGCGTTTCGGACACCACGGTACGGCTGCCAGCCCTGCCTACGCGGGTAGGGTCTGCACGCCCGAAGCGAGCGCGAGAGGAGGTGCACGTCGTGGAGGTTGCCGTGATGCGGCTGGACCCCGACGTACCCCTGCCTGCCTACGCCCATGCGGGTGATGCCGGCTGCGACCTCGTGACCACCGTCGACGTCGTGCTGGCGCCGGGCGAGCGCGTCCTGGTGCCGACCGGTATTGCGGTGGCGCTGCCGGACGGCTACGCCGGCTTCGTGCACCCGCGCAGCGGGCTGGCCGCCCGCCACGGCGTGTCACTCGTCAACGCGCCCGGCACGATCGATGCGGGCTACCGCGGCGAGATCCAGGTCTGCCTCGTCAATCACGACCTCCGTGACAGCGTGCGGCTTTCCCGGCTCGACCGGGTGGCGCAGCTCGTCGTACAACGCGTCGAGCACGTCCAGTGGCGAGAGACGGCCGCACTGCCGGACACCAGCCGCGGGGCTGCTGGCCATGGCTCCACCGGCGGGTTCGACACCATCGCAAAGCACAAGGAGTGAGCGTGTTCGGTCGCAACAAGGAGATCCACATCGATCCGGTGGACCCAGACGACTTCGTCGACGACCTCGACAGCGAGGACCGCGCCCTTGAGGACGCTGAGCTGCTGGTGGAGATCGAGCGCGCGGAGCGATTGTCCGCTGCGCCGGTGGTCAACCGGCCACAGGGCCCGTGGGACTCCGAGGACGCCCCTGACCGGCCGGCCGACCAGCCGCTGCTCGACCTCGGTGGCCTGCTCGTGCCGGTGCCACCTGACTGCGAGGTCCGGGTCGACGTGAGTCCCGAGGGCGAGGTCGTCGCGGCCACCGTCGTCCGGGGCGAGTCCGCTCTCCAGATCAACGCCTTCGCCGCCCCCAAGACCGAAGGGATCTGGGTGGAGGTCCGCGCCGAGATCGCGGAGGCGCTCACCGGTGGCGGCGGTCGCGCGGAGGAGGGCGACGGTCCCTTCGGCCCCGAGCTGCACGCCGCGGTCCCGACCGAGGTGGCCGACCAGGGGGTCGTGCTCGCCGACGCCCGTTTCCTGGGCGTCGACGGCCCGCGTTGGTTCCTGCGCGGACTGCTGACCGGCCCGGCCGCCACGGACCCCGCCTTGGCGGCCCCGCTCGAGGCCGCACTGCGTGACGTCGTCGTCATGCGCGGCAATGATCCGATGGCCGTGCGGGACCCCTTGCCGCTGCGCCTGCCCCGCGACGTCGCCGACCAGGCCGCCGCGGCGTCGAGCACCGACGGCGACGACGACGACGACCACGACCACGACCACGACCACGACCACGACCACGACCACGCCCAGGACCAGCCGAACCTCTCGATGCCCGAGCGTGGCCCGGAGATCACCGAGATCCGCTGACGCCCCAGATGTCGTAGGGGGCTAGGTCGGCTGGCGGGCCGTCACCACGAAGGCGGTCAGCTCGCCCGTCAGGGGGCCGTCGCCCAGCCGGGTCGTCATCTCCTCCGCCAGCGACCGGGTCAACGCCTCCAGCGGACCGCGCTCTTCCAGCGCGAAGCGCAGCGGCGTGCCCAGGCAGAAGCCCTCGGTCAGCACCCGCGCGGACGGGGCGCTGCCGTGCAGCACGACGCGTTCGATGCTCTCCGGATGCAACCCGCCGGCCTGGAGGTCAGAGGTGATCTGGTTCGGGTCGGCGTAGCCGTGCGGAACTCGCACGACGAACGTCGGGGGATCCTCGGGCAGGACCGCTGCCAAGCAGTCGACCAAGGCCGCCGGGAAACGCGAACCCGCCACGGTGTCCCAGACCGTGAACAGCAACGTCCCCCCGGGCTTGAGCACCCGGGCTGCCTCGGCAAATGCGCCTGGCCGGTCAAGGAAGAACATGACACCGAATTGACATACGACGACATCGAAGGCGGCGTCGGGGAAGTCCAGGTGCTGGGCGTCCGCCGTCAGCCAGGTAGCCCCCTCGACCCGGTCCGCCGCCCAGGACACCATGGCGGGGTTGAGGTCGGTGGCCACGACATCGGCTCCCGGCAGGGTCCGCACCAGCTCCTTGGTGGCGATCCCGGTGCCCGCGGCGAGCTCGAGCACGCGCTGCGGGTTCAAGGGTGCGATCAAGGCGGCGAGATGGGCTGCGTAGGGAGCGAACAAGGCCGGACCGAGGGCGCTGTCGTAGACCTCCGGCATGCTGCCGACCCAGCTGGCGTCGTTGCTCATCCGGGAAGTGTCCCGCGGCGGGACGTGAGCGTTCACGGGGCATGGGGTGACCTACCCTGAAGGGGTGAGTGATTCCCCGGGCCGTTTCAAGCGCGCCCTCACCCGGCTGACTGCCCACCCCGAGACGCTGGCAGCAGAAGACCTCCGGCAAGCGGCTGCTTCGGTGGGTGCGACGGCAGTCAGCACCTGCACCGTCGGTCAGCCGGTCTGCATCGCCGGGACCGTCCGGCAGGTGGTGTTGCGACCGCGCGCCGGTGTGCCCACGCTGGAGGCCGAGGTCTACGACGGGTCGGGCACCATCACGTTGATCTGGCTGGGGCGTCGTCGCATCGTCGGCATCGAACCCGGCCGATCGCTGGTCGCTCGCGGTCGACTGACCCAGCACGACAACAGACCCACCATCTACAACGCCTCCTACGAGTTGCGGCCGGCCGGTGTCTGAGTCCGTGCCCGGTCCGACCGCGACGCCGACGACCGGCACCTTCGTCGAGGCGATGGGGGGCAAGCGGGGGCTGCTGGACAGTGCCCTGCCGGCCACCGCATTCGTGCTGACCCGGATCATCACCGACAGCCTCAACACCTCCATCGTGGTCGCGCTCGGCATCGGCGTCGGCCTCCTGGTGCTGCGGACCCGCCGAGGTGAGCCGTTGACGCAGGTCTGGAGCGGCTTCTTCGGGCTGGTCATCGCGGTGCTGTTCGCGCGGGCGACCGGCACCGGGGAGGGTTTCTTCCTACCGGGCATCATCACGACGGCGTTGACCGGCGTGGGCTTCGCCGTCTCGCTGATCCTGCGCCGACCGGCGGTGGGTCTGGTCCTGGCGACCTTCGACGAGAAGTACGCCGGCTGGCGGACTCATCCGGGGCTGTTCCGGGCCTGCATGCTGGCCACTGCCGTCTGGACCGTGACGTTCTTCATCCGGTCTGGGATCGCGTACTGGCTCTACTCGCAGCCCGGCGACAACGACGGCCTGCTGTTCGTGGTCATCAACATCGTGAAGTACGTCTGCATCGCCGTGGCTGCCGTGGTCTCGGTCGTGCTGGTCCGCCGCTCCGGCTTCGTCCCCGCCACCGCCGCCGCCCCTGCCGCGGAGGCCGCGGACGAGGTCGACCAGCCCAGCTAGCAGCCCAGCTAGCAGCCCAGCTAGCGGCCAAGCGCCGGCGGGCTAGCGGCCGCCGTGCTAGCGCCCGTCGATAGCGCCCGCCGAGCCGCCGGTCCAGTTCGCCGCTCCGACCCGCTGCCCGTGGCCACACCCGTTGGTCAGCGCTGCCGGATGGGGCGATCACTGGCGGCGTGTCCCTCTGCGAGATCGCCACATTTGCCGGGCCGGTGGGCGCGCGCTGCCGGACCGTTGGTCAGCGCTGCCGGATGGGGCGATCACTGGCGGCGTGTCCCTCTGCGAGATCGCCACATTTGCCGGGCCGGTGGTCGCGCGCTGCCGGACCGTTGGTCAGCGCTGCCGGATGGGGCGATCACTGGCGGCGTGTCCCTCTGCG
>JBKKBU010000457.1:0-8994 GCA_046713755.1 Mycobacteriales bacterium | reverse complement strand
CCGTCAAAGTCCCCTAAGCGGGAGCGGGCGCGGCGACGAGCCGCCCGCGCAGCGAGGGCCGGGCGACCTCGAGAACCTGCCAGCCGCGGGCCCGCGCGACCGCGCGGAGCGCTCTGTCGGGGTTGACTGCGACGGCCGTCCCGACGCACTCCAGGAACGGCAGGTCCGAGCCCGAGTCGCTGTAGGCAGTGCAGGCAGCCAGGTCGTAGCCGCGCTCACGCGCCAGTCGCTGCACCTCGACCACCTTGCCCTCGCCGTAGCAGAAGGCGCCTTGCAACAGGCCGGTGTAGCGGCCGTCGACGATCTCCGACCGGGTCCCGACCGCGCCCTCGAGGCCGATCAGCTCAGCGAGTCGGCCGACGACCTCGATCGGTGAGGCCGACACCACCACCCGGTCCTCCCCGCGGGCCGCGTGCAGGTCCAGGGCGCGCCGGGCCTCCGGGAGCACCGCCGCCGCGAGCTTCGGCAAGAACGCATCGCCCAGTGCGACCACGTCGGCAGCAGGGTGGCCGGCGACCGCCAGCAGGATCCGCTCGCGAAGTGCGGCGGACCGCTCGTCAGAGGCACCGCGTACGACGAACCCCACCGCGTTGACGGCGTCGTGGAGCAGCTGCTTCGGTGGGACGTAGCCGGCCCTAAAGGCGGCCCAGGCCAGCGGGAAGTTCGCCGACCCGCGGATCAGGGTTCGGTCGAGGTCGAAGAACGCAGCGGCCTTCCCTGGCTCACGCCGCGGCACGCAGGGCTCCCCGCTTGACGTCGACCTCGGCCTGGACCTCGGCGCTGTTGGGCAGCGCCAGCTTGAACAGCTTGGTCCAGGTCTGCAGCAGCTGCCGCGACATCGGACCGGTGGTGTACGGCAGGTCGTACTGCTCGCAGAGCGCCTGGACGCGCACGGCGATCTCGGCGTAGCGGTTGGACGGCAGGTCGGGGAACAGGTGGTGCTCGATCTGGTGCGACAGGTTGCCGGTCATGAGGTGGAACAGCGGCGAGCCGGTCATGTTCGCCGAACCGAGCAGCTGCCGGACGTACCAATCAGCCCGGGTCTCACCCTCGATCTGGGCCTCGGTGAAGGTCTCCGCGCCGTCGGGGAAGTGGCCGCAGAAGATGACCGCGTGGGACCAGAGGTTGCGGACGGTGTTGGCCGTGAAGGTCCCGGCCAAGGCCGGCAGGAACGACGGCCCGGCGAGCGCCGGCGTGACGACGTAGTCCTTGAGGGCCTGCTTGCCGGCCTTCTTGGCCACCTTCTTCAGATCACCCAGGAAGGCAGCTTTGGACTTGCGCCCGCGCCGGAGCTCGTCGAACTCAAGGTCGTAGATTGCGATGCCCCACTCGAACAGCGGCGCCAGGATCGCGTTGTAGACCGGGTTCGCCAGGTGCATCGGCTTCCACTTCTGGTCCGCGCTGACCCGCATGATCGTGTAGCCGACGTCGCGGTCCTTGCCGACGACGTTGGTCCACGCGTGGTGCAGGTCGTTGTGGGTGTGCTTCCACGCCGCGGCCGGCGTGACGGCGTCCCACTCCCAGGTCGTGGAGTGGATCTCGGGGTCGCGCATCCAGTCCCACTGGCCGTGCAGCACGTTGTGGCCGATCTCCATGTTCTCGAGGATCTTCGCCACCGACAGCATCGAGGTGCCGGCGAGCCACAAGGGCGGGAACAGCGAGCCGAGCAGGGACACGCGGCCGGCTGCTTCCAGCGCGCGGTGCGCCTTGATGACCTGACGGATGTACGCCGCATCGGCTTCGCCCCGCGAGGCGATGACGTCGGCGCGGATGTCGTCGAGGGCCGCGCCGAAGGCGGTGACCTGCTCGCGGGTGAGGTGGCTGGTGGCAGTCATGGGTCAGGAGTCCTTTACACGTCGAGCGAGCAGGGGCCCGCAGCGGAGGAGATGCAGGTCTGGACGAGGTCGGGCTCGTGCACCTCGCCGGTGCGCAGGTCACGGACCTGACCGGCGGTGCGCGGCACGACGCAGCCGAAGCAGATGCCCATGCGGCAGCCGCTCGGCATCAGTACGCCGGCGGCCTCGCCGGCGTCGAGCAGGGAGGTGGTGCCGCCGGCGTCGACGGTGACACCGGCCCGCCCGTAGGTGACCGGTCCACCCTCGCCGCCGGCACCGGGGAGCAGCGCCGGTGCGAACCGCTCGACGTGCAGCAGGTGGGGCAGCTCGACCCAGCGGGTCTCGGCTGCGTCCAGCAAGCCGCCGGGTCCGCAGACGTAGGTGGTGCGCCGCTCCCAGTCCGGCACCAGGTCCGGCAGGGTCGCGAGGTCGAGCATCCCCTCGGCGTCGGTGTGGCGCAGGACGAGCCGGAGGCCGTCGTACGCCTTGTCGTAGGCCATGAGCTCGGCGGCGAACAGCATGTCGTCGGGGGTCGGCGCGGAGTGCAGCAGGACGACGTCGCGCAGGGCGCCCCGCGCGACCAGGGGGCGGAGCATGCCCATGACGGGCGTGAGGCCGGAGCCACCGGTGATCATCAGCAGCGGGCCGGGGATCGCGGGGAGGACGAAGTCGCCCGCCGGCGGTTCGAGGGCGAGCACGTCGCCGACCTTGGTACGACGGACGAGGTGCTCGCTCACTCGGCCCACCGCCTTCACGGTGATGCTGATCGTGGCTGCCGAGCCCTCGGCGCAGGTGAGGGAGTAGGTGCGCCAGAGCCGGACGCCGTCGACCTCGACCCCGACGCCGACGTACTGACCGGCGGTGAAGGTGCCGGGCCAGCCGCGGCCCGGACGCAGCACGAGCGTGACGGCGTCCGCGGTCTCGCGGTGGACCGCCACGACGCGCGCCCGCAGCTGGGTGGCCGACCGCAGCGGGTCGACGAGGCCCAGGAAGTCATCCGGTAGCAGCGGGTGGGTCAGGAGGGCGGCGGCCCGACGGAGCGGTGTGGTCATGTCAGTAAGCGTGCCCCGATAGATCTACGCGGTCATCGTGGCTCGGGATACGCTTTTGCGACCAGTTCTTGTGCCGAGAGGATGAAGATGGCAGCTCCACAGCCCTGGACGGCCCTGGACCCCGCGATCGCCGACCGGATGCGGCCCTATCTCGCTCAGGTCGCGGACGACGTCATCGCGGCCCTGCCGCAGGAGGTGCCGAGCTACGCCCGCCCACTCGAGGGGGCTTTCGGCGAGGGGGTGCGGCTGGGGGTGCAGGTCGCGCTGGGTCGGTTCCTGGAGCTGCCGGGCACGGACCAGCCGGCGCTGGCGCCGCAGGACCGCAAGGTCTACGCCGCCCTCGGCCGGGGGGAGCTCCGCCAGGGACGCACCTTGGAGGCGCTGCTGGCTGCCTACCGCGTCGGCGCCCGGGTCGCGTTCCGCCGCTTCGCCGACCTCGCCCGGGCCGAGGGCATGCACGACGGCGACCTCATCCCCCTGGCCGAGTCGGTGTTCGCCTACATCGACGTGCTGTCGGCCGCCAGCGTCGAGGGCTTCGCGCAGGAGCAGTCGCTCCGGGCCGGCGAGGTCGACCGTCGTCGTCGGGACCTGCTCGCCCTCCTGATCGCCGGGACCGCGGACGCCCCTGCCGTCGCCGCGGCGGCCACCGCTGCCGGCTGGGCTGCGCCCGAGATCGTGATCGCGGTCGTGGTGGGTGCGGATCAGGCCGAGGGGCTCGCGATCCGGCTCGGACCCGACGCGCTCGTTGCCGAGCACGGCGAGGCCGTGGTGGCGGTGCTGCCGGCGCCAACAACGGCCACGGAGCGCGGCCGGGTCGCCCGCCGCCTGGCCGGCCGGCAGGCTGCTGTCGGGCCGGCCCGCCCGCTCGTTGGCCTGTCCGAGTCGCTGCGCCTGGCCATGCTCGTCGGTCCCCTGGTGCAGGCCGGGATCGTCACCCAGGACCCGGCGCTGGCCGAGGACCACCTCGTCGCGCTCGTGCTGCACCGCGACCCCGCGCTGGTGGCGGAGCTGTCCGCCAGGCTGCTCGCGCCGCTCGACGGGGCCCGGGGTTCCAGCCGCGAGCGGCTGGCCGAGACGTTGCTGTCGTGGCTGCGGCACCGCGGTGAGCGCCAGCACGTCGCCGCCGAGCTGCACGTCCACCCACAGACCGTGGGCTACCGGTTGGGACGGCTGCGGGAGCTGTTCGGGCCGACGATGGACGACCCCGATGGCCGCTTCGCGCTGGAGCTCGCCCTCCGCGCGCGTCACTAGCCCGATGGCGGCACGTCGGCGGACCGGGCATCGTTGCACCGGACAGACCCGCTGCGAGAGGACCCTGCCCGTGCTCACCACCCGCACCACCGCTGCTCTTGGCGTTGCCGCGCTGATCGCCCTCACCGGCTGCAGCGAGGACACCCCGACCCTGGCCGGCCCGACCACCTCCGGCCCTGCGCCCAGCCCGATCGCGGCTGGCAGCACCCTGCTGGCCCTCGTCGGGACCAAGGACAGCCCGGAGGCGTTCGAGATCTCGCTGACCGACGAGGCCGGCGCCCCGGTCACGGCGCTCACCGCCGGCAGCTACTCGATCAAGGTGACGGACGAGTCGAAGATCCACAACTTCTCGCTGCGTGGCGACGGCGTCGAGATGGCGACGAGCATCAGCGGCAAGGAGTCACCGACCTGGACCGTCACGTTCAAGGCCGGCGACTACACCTACACCTGCACTCCCCACCCGAGCATGTCCGGCTCCTTCATCGTCACGTAGGCGGGGCGCGCTGGACGCCGAGACCAGCGTCCGGCACACTTGGCACTCACCACCCCCGAGTGCCAGCCAGGAGCGACACCGTGCCGACCTACCAGTACGCCTGCACCGCGTGCGCGGAGCAGTTGGAGGCCGTTCAGTCGTTCAGCGACGCCGCGCTCACCACGTGCCCGGCGTGCGGCGGCACGCTCCGCAAGGTGTTCTCCGCCGTCGGGGTTGTCTTCAAGGGCAGCGGCTTCTACAAGACCGACAGCCGGTCGGCGTCCACGAGCGACAGCGGCAAGAGCGATAAGGGCAAGGGCGACAAGGGCAAGGGCGACAAGCCGGCCGAGACAGCCGCGAAGAGCGACTCCCCGGCAGCGACGTCAACTGCGAAGAGCGAGCCGGCCAAGACCAGCTCGACGCCGGCCAGCACCCCCGCTGCCTGAGAGCGCTGCCTGCGCGACTGCCGCCTGAGACGAAGCCAGCCTGTGGACGGCGGGCACCGGACCGCCATGCGTCCTAGGGTCGCCGCATGACTCAGGCGGACATCGGCGTCATCGGCGGCTCCGGCTTCTACGCCTTCCTCGACGACGTCCGCGACGTCGAGGTCGACACCCCCTACGGTCCGCCGAGCGACCCGGTCGTCCTCGGCGAGGTGGGCGACCGGACGGTGGCGTTCCTCCCACGGCACGGCCGCGACCACCGCTTCCCGCCGCACCGCATCCCCTACCGCGCCAACCTGTGGGCGTTGCGTTCCCTCGGCGTCCGTCAGGTCCTCGCCCCCTGTGCGGTCGGCGGCCTGCAGCCGCACCTCGGGCCGGGGTCCCTCGTCGTCCCAGACCAGCTCGTCGACCGCAGCTCGGGTCGGGTGCAGACCTACTACGACGACGGCACCGTGCACGTCGCGTTCGCCGACCCCTACTGCCCGGTGGGCCGCTCGGTCTCGGTGACGCAGGCGCAGCAGCATGGGTGGGATCCGCACGACGGCGGCACCTGCGTCGTCGTCGAGGGCCCGCGCTTCGGCACCCGCGCCGAGTCGCAGTGGTTCGCCGCGCAGGGCTGGGCGATCGTCAACATGACCCAGCACCCCGAAGCGGTCCTCGCCCGCGAGTTGGCCCTCTGCTACACCGCGATCGCGCTCGTCACCGACCTCGATGCCGCCGTCGAGGGTGCCGGCGGCGTCACGATGGCGGAGGTGTTCCGGGTCTTCGGCGCCAACACCGAACGGCTGCGGACCCTGCTGTACGACGTGGTCGGCGCCCTGCCTCTCGACCGCCGTTGCCCCTGCGGCTCGGCCGTCGACGGGATGGACCTCCCACTGACGCTGCCATGACACTCGCCGACCTCCGCAAGGCTGCCGCTCGACACCGCCGGCTGCTGGCGGCTGGCCTCGCAGCGGCCGCCGTGGCCGCCGGACTGTCGGTCCTGGCACCCGCGCCCCCGACCACAGTTGCGGTGCTCGCCGCTGCTCGGGACCTGGTCGCCGGGACCGTCGTGACCGAGGCCGACCTCATGTCGGTCGGTCTGCCGGCGGCAGTCGTCCCGGCCGGAGTGCTCACCGACGCGGCGACGGTCATCGGCCGGCTGCTCGCGGGCCCGGTCCGTCGCGGCGAGCCGCTCACCGACGTCCGGGTGATCGGGTCCGCCCTCCTCGAGCGGGCCGATGCCGGCACCGTCGCGACCCCGGTGCGACTGGCCGATCCCGCCGCGGCCGGACTGCTGCGGGCCGGTGACCGCGTCGACGTGCTGTCGGCCTCGGTGGACACCCCGACGGCGCTCGTCATCGCGGCCGACGTCGAGGTCCTCGCCGTGCCGGCCGCCGTCACCGACTCCGGCGAAGGGGCGCTCGTTGTCGTGGCGACCAGCCCCGCAGTCGCCGCTCGCCTCGCGGCCGCCGCGGTGACCGGCCGGCTGTCGGTCACGGTCCGCCGCTGACCGCCCCGCCGCCCTTGCCCCTTCCCGAGCTCGGTGCGGCTGCTGCCCGGCTCGCTCAGCGGGGGTGCACCGAGTTCGGGGCCGGTCTGGCAGGGTGCGCACCGTGAGCGACTCCTACCGGGTGTGGGGCTGGGGCGACCCGGCCGACGAGCCGACGACGAGCGCACTGGAAGCCCTCGCGCCCTACGTCGCCGAGGTCACGGGCGTGCCGACGCAGCCGCCTGAGGTTCCCGGTCCCCTGCCGGCCGTCGGACCGAGCCGCCGACTGGCTGCCCTGCCGTTGTCGCTGCGCTCCATCGCCTCCGACGATCCCGTCGACCGGGCCCGACACGGCATCGGCCGGGCCTACCGGGACCTCGTCAGGGGCCTACGTGGCGAGCTGACCGACGTGCCCGACCTCGTCCTTCGGCCGGCCGACGAGCAGGGCGTCGTCGACGTCCTCGACTGGGCCACCGGCACCTGCGTGGCGGTCGTCCCGTTCGGAGGCGGATCCTCGGTGGTCGGCGGCGTCGAGCCGCGCGGCCTCGACGCGGCGGTCTCGCTCGACCTGTCGCGGCTGGCCGGGCTCATCGAGGTGGACGCGACCAGCCGGGCCGTGCGGCTGCGGGCAGGCACCTTCGGGCCGGCCGCCGAGCAGGCTCTCAAGCAGCACGACCTGACCCTGCGCTTCTACCCGCAGAGCTTCGAGCGGTCGACGGTCGGCGGCTGGGTCGCGACCCGCGCGGCGGGACACTTCTCGACCGGGCCGACCCACATCGACGACCTCGTCGAGTCGGTGCGAGCCGTCACGCCGGTCGGGGCGTGGGAGTCGCGGCGACTGCCCGGCAGCGGCGCGGGCCCGTCCCCTGATCGCGCCCTGCTCGGCTCGGAGGGCAGCCTCGGCATCATCACCGAGGCCTGGCTGCGGGCCCAGCCGCGGCCGGCCCACCGGTGGGCAGCGACGCTGGCTGCGCCGTCGTTGCCGGTGGGCACCGCTGCGGTGCGGCAGCTCGTCCAGGCCGGCTTCCGGCCGGCGACCTGTCGGCTGGTCGACGCTGCGGAATCGGCCCTGACCGGGACGCTGACGACCGGTGAGGCCGCCCTCGTCCTGGGCCTCGAGTCGCTGCACGACCCGGTCGACGGCGCGCCCCTGCTCGAGCTGTTGCAGAGTGCCGGGCTGCGGGTCATCGAGTCCGGACCACGAGGCGCGGCAGGGGAGTCCTGGCGGTCGACCTTCGTGCGGGCTCCCTACCTGCGCGAGTCGCTCATCCTGCTCGGCGTCCTCGTCGAGACCTTCGAGACCGCCACCACCTGGGACCGCGTCGATGCCCTCGTCGCCTCGGTCACGACCGCGGTCGAGGACGCGCTGCTGCGGGTCTGCGGCGGCGGCCAGGTCACCTGCCGGTTCACGCACGTCTACGCCGACGGCGCAGCGCCGTACTTCTCGGTCTTTGCCCCTGCCCGCCGTGGGAGTGAGGTCGCCCAGTGGGACGAGGTGAAGGTCGCGGCGTCGGAGGCGCTCGCCGCCGCCGGCGGCACGATCACGCACCACCACGCGGTCGGGCGTGATCACCGACCCTGGTACGACGCCCAGCGACCGGCGCCCTTCGCGCTCGCACTGGCTGCCGCGAAGTCCGCCCTCGACCCGGCTGGGATCCTCAACCCGGGGGTGCTGGTGTGACAGGTATTGCGGGCCCGGCGGGCCCGCAAGGCCCGGTGTGTGGCGGCCACGTCGGCAACCGGCCATGATCTGACCGTCCTGACCCGGTCGTGAGGAGTTCATCCGTGGACGGCTTCAAGAAGTTCATCCTGCGCGGCAACGTCGTCGACCTCGCCGTCGGCGTCGTCATCGGCGCCGCTTTCGGCGCACTGATAACGGCTTTTGTCACTGGCGTCATCACACCACTGATCGGTCTGTTCGGCGACAAGAGCTTCGATCAGTTCTCGGCCTGCATCAAGGGCAGCTGCGACGTCGCCGCCGACGGCACCGTCGACGGGGTGCTGCTGCGCTACGGCGCAGTCGTCACCGCCCTGATCAACTTCCTGATCATCGCCGCCGTCATCTACTTCCTGGTCGTCAAGCCGCTGCAGCGCTTGATGGACCGCTTCAAGACCGAGCCCGAGCCGTCGGCGCCCGTCAAGGAGTGCCCGGAGTGCCTGTCCAAGATCCCCGAGGCGGCTGGGCGGTGCGCCTTCTGCACCGTGGAGCAGCTCGACGTCGTCGGCTGACACGTCGTCACCAGCCGACCGTGACCCGGTGATCAACGCCGGACTTCCCGCGCTTTGGCCGCGCCCTCTAACCGCGGTAACCGCGGCGTTGATCAAGCAGGTCAGGGGTCGCGGTCCTCATGGTGCGGGGGGCGCTCGCGCTGCAGCCGCTCGTCGTCGGCCGGCGACGACGGCCGCTCGGGCACCTCGGCACGCGGCTCCTCGCCGGGAGCTGCCGCGCCCGGCGGGCCCACTGCCCGCC
>JBKKBU010000456.1:0-5469 GCA_046713755.1 Mycobacteriales bacterium | reverse complement strand
CAGCGGACCCGCGGTCGTCACGGCCGCCGGACCGGCTGTCGTCGCGCCCAGAGGGGCGGCCACCGGACCGGCCGTCCGCGCGCCCTCCCCCCGACCCACCGGTCCGCGGCTTGTTGCGGCGCCCGGTCTCCCCGTGGTCCTCGACGGCCTCCGCGTCGAGGCCGGCGCGGGTGCGCTCCGCGCGTGGCAGCCGGCCGCTCGTGCCGGCTGCAATGCCGAGGTCGGCGAACAAGTTCTTGCTGGAGCTGTAGGTCTCGACGGGCTCGGGGAAGGGCAGCTCGAGGGCGTCGTTGATGAGCTTCCACTTCGGCATGTCGTCCCAGTCGACGAGCGTCACCGCGACGCCGCTCGCCCCCGCACGGCCGGTGCGTCCGATGCGGTGCAGGAAGGTGTTCTCGTCATCGGGGCACTGGTAGTTGACGACGTGCGTGACGTCCTGCACGTCGATGCCGCGGGCGGCGACGTCGGTGGCCACGAGGACGTCGATCTTGCCGCTGCGGAAGGCGCGCAGGGCCTGCTCCCGAGCGCCCTGGCCGAGATCGCCGTGCACGGCCGCGGCCGCGAAGCCGCGGGAGACCAGGTCCTCAGCGACCTTGTCGCAGGTGCGCTTGGTACGGCAGAACACCATCGTCAGACCCCGACCCTCGGCCTGCAGCAGGCGGGCGACGACCTCGACCTTGTCCATGGCGTGGGCCCGGTAGACGAGGATCTTGGTGTCGGGGACGGTGCGCTTCTCGTTGGCCTCTTCCGCGCGGATGTGGGTCGGTTGCTTCATGAAGCGCCGGGCGAGCGTGACGACCGGGCCAGGCATGGTGGCGCTGAACAGCATGGTCTGCCGCTCGGTCGGGATCTGCTCCAGGATCCGCTCGACGTCAGGCAGGAAGCCCAGGTCCAGCATCTCGTCGGCCTCATCGAGCACGAGGACCTTCACCGAGCCGAGGTCCAGGTGACCTTGGCGGGCGAGGTCGAGCAGCCGACCCGGGGTGCCGACCACGATGTCGATGCCCTTGCGCAGCGACTCGACCTGCGGCTCGAAGGCGCGGCCGCCGTAGATCGAGAGGACGCGGACGTGCCGGGTGCTGCCGGCCCGCTCGATGTCGCCGGCGACCTGAACGCACAGCTCACGGGTCGGCACGACGATCAGGGCCTGCGGGAGCCCGTCGGCGCCCTCGCTCTTGTCGAGCACCCGCTCGAGCATCGGGACGCCGAAGCCGAGCGTCTTGCCGGTGCCGGTGCGGGCCTGGCCGATCAAGTCGTGGGCGCTCATGGCGATCTGCAACGTCATGCGCTGGATCGGGAAGGGTGTGGTGATCCCCATCGCGTCGAGGGCGGCGACCGTCTCGGCGCGCGCGCCCAGCTCGGCGAAGCCGTTGACCGCCGGATCAGCGGCCTGATCAGCGGGGGTGTCGGCGGGGGTTTCGACGGCAGGGTCGGTGGCGGCGGTGTTGCTACTGGCGGTCAGGGTCGTGCCTCTCGGACATCGCGCCGACCCATGCTCATCTGGCAGCTCGCAAGCGGTCATGCCCCGAGGGGCGACCGGCGCGCCGGCGGGAGATGAGGTCCGCGCACACGGTGCGGCGCGGCGAACGCCGCTCCGTCAGGCCACAGCCTACCCACTAGGGTCCGTGCGCAGGCCGGACCGAGGGAGCAGCGCGCGTGGCGACACGGTTGGACACAGCAACGGTGGACCTGCTGGGTGTCCTGGCGTACGGGGAGCTCACTGCCTTCGAGCGGCTCGCGAGCGACGCTCGGCTGGCTCCCACGATCGCTGACAAGGCCGCGCTCGCGCAGATGGCGGTGGCCGAGTTCGACCACTACCGGCGGCTGCACGACCACCTGCTGTCGGAGGGCGTCGACCCAGAGGCGGCCATGGCGCCCTTCCAGCAGGCAGTCGACGGCTTCCATGACTCGACGCTGCCCAGTGACTGGCTCGAGGGGATCATCAAGGCCTACGTGGGTGACGGCCTGGCCACCGACTTCTACCGCGAGGTTGCGGCTTTCGTGTCGGATGCGGCCACCCGCGGCTTGGTCCTCGAGGTGCTCGCCGACACCGGTCAGGCGTCGTTCGCGGTGGCGAAGGTGCGCGCTGCGACGGCGGCTGACCCGGCTGTCGCCGGACGGCTCGCCCTCTGGGCAAGGCGGCTGGTCGGGGAGGCACCGATCCAGGCTCAGCGGGTCGCCATTGAGCGCGACGCCCTGGTCGAGATGCTCGTTGGCGGCAGCGGCGATCTGGCCGGCCTGGCACGACTGCTCTCGCGCCTGACCGACCGCCACACCGCCCGGATGGCGTCGCTCGGCCTGTCTGCCTGATCGTCGATCTGGCTGAAACGCGAACAGCCGGGTGACATCCGCCTAACCTCGCGGGACGTTGGACGCTCCCCCGCGTGGCAGGTGCGCCGTCCGTCGTTGCCGAAGCTCGCCCTGCTGTATCCCGGCTTTCCAACTCCCGTGGAGCCCCACCGTGACCCGTCCTCCCACCCGTGTGCACACTGCGCTGCTGGCCGTGGCTGCCCTCGTCATCCCGGCTGGTGCCCTCGTGGCAACCACCGCGACAGCCGCCACCCCCAAGGCGCCGGGGGCCACCATCGCGGCGCAGCAGCCCAGCAGGGCCTCGATCGGCGGCCTCATCGTCGAGAACTCCTTCGTCTCGAGCGTCGGGTGGGTCAAGCCGGGCGAGACCTACCCCTCGCGGGTCGTGGTCACCAACACGGGCGAGGCTGCCGTGAGCGGACTGTCGGTGCGGATCCCGGAGTCCCGCGGCATGCAGCTCACGGCCGCTCGATCGGCCGTCGGCACGACGGCTCTGACCGGCGGTGTCGTGACCTGGAGTGTCCCCTCGGTGGCCAAGGGCAAGACGGTGGCCCTGGTCCTGGAGGCGGCTGCCGACACCTTCGCGGAGGAGCCGACCATCGTCTGGCGCAACATCTCCAGCGTCGCGACGGTCACGGTCGGCTCGGCCACCAAGGCCCTGACGAGCCGAGGACCCAAGGTCATCCCCCCGACCGGTGGCTACGAGACCGCCCGCTACGGCGACCGGCCGTTCCCGGTGGTGCCGATCGACTACGCCGACGTCAAGCACACGGCGTCGGCCGCGGATCTCGACAAGACCATCAACGACCCCGCCAACCCGTCGTCGACCTTCAACCTGTTCCAGGAGATGAGCTTCGGTCAGCTCTACCCGCGCGGCACCATCGGGTCGGTCGCGATCGGCAACGCCCCCTACGTCGCCGGTGAGAGCCCGCTGGTGTTCACGACCATCGACCCGGACACGGTCAACACGTGCACAGGGGTCACGAGCGTCAACCCCACGACCGGCAACCCGACGCCGCTCTACACCCAGCGTGTCAACGACGGCTGGTACCAGCTCCCCGGCACCAGGAACTACTACGGCCAGGACGCCAATGGTTCCGCGCTGGTCGGGGCCCTCGGCGGGGTCGGCGCACTGCAGGCCATCGACTCTGGCTGCGGTCCGGCGGCCAAGGCCGCCTACGACGCTGCCGTCGTCTCCGACCCGGACATCGACTACAACGACTTCGACACCGACAAGGACGGCGTCGTCGACTTCTTCGAGGTCGTCTTCCAGGGCTGCGGCGGCAACGGCGCGAGCCAGCTTTCGGTCGCGGCCGACTGCGAGGAGGTCTCCAACGACAACATCTGGCCGCACTCCTCGTCGCTGGAGAACTCCTACACCGACCCGGCGACCGGCCTGACCGGCTACATCTCCAAGGACCGGCTCAAGGACCTTGAGGGCAACCTGCTCTGGTACACCGACGACAGCTTCACGGTCACGACCACGGCCGACAAGGGCGACCCGTTGCGGGCCTTCGTCCGCGTCGGCCCCTACAACGTCAACCCCGAGACCAGCATTGAGTTTGCGAGCGTGATCTCGCACGAGTACGGCCACTCGCTGGGGCTGCCGGACTACTACTCGACGGGCAACCGCGACACCTACGGCGACTTCAACCTCATGGCGACTGACAAGTCGCACCACATGGACGTGATCGCCAAGAAGGAGCTCGGCTGGATCGTGCCGCGGGTGCTGCCCAAGGGCACCAAGAGCGTCAGTGACTGGCGGGACAGCAAGCTGGACACCGGCCGCATCGACTGGGTCACCCCCGACGGCACGCCGTACACGCTGAGTGGCGCGGCTGGCGACGCGGGCATCCACAACGGCGAGGCCTACGCCGTCTCGCTGCCGGGGCGTCAGCTGGTCGACCCGAAGCTGATCGAGCAGGGCGCTTCCGGAAAGCGGGTCTGGTACTCGAGGCAGGGCAACGACTTCGGCTGCTCGCCCACCGGCGGTCACAACCTCGACGTCGTGGTCCCGGGCCTCGGTGATCTGCCGGCCGGCACCGCGATCAAGGCGACGTTCAAGTCGTTCTGGGACATCGAGTGGGACTACGACTACGGCTACGTCCTGATGGGGCGGCCGGACGACGTCGGCAAGGTGACCTACGCCTCTGCTGCCTCCGAGAAGGGCTACACCACGCCGGCGGCGCAGAACCCCAACGCCAACTCCTGCCAGACCCGTTACGGCAACGGCCTCACCGGCACTGGCGGGTCCTACGAGACCGGCACCGAGGCAGTCGACCGCGTTCTCGGCAACTACCCGAAGGCCGGCTTCCTCGAGGACAGCTACGACGTCAGCTCGCTGGCCGGATCGAAGGGCGGCGTGCTGCGCTTCAGCTACGCCACCGACCCGGGCCTCGCCAAGCTGGGCTGGCTCATCGACGATCTCAAGGTCGTCGCGACCGTCGGTGGCGCTGAAAAGGTGCTGTTCGCGTCCGACTTCGAGGACGGCGACGGCGGGCCCGACGACTCGCGGGTGTATCCCGGTGGCTGCAAGGAGGACCTGTCCACCTCCGGCGGTGTCTGCACCGAGGGCTGGTCCTACATCGAGGCCGGCACCCCGTCGTCGCAGGAGCACGGCTACCTGTTGGAGATGCGCGACCGCTCCGGGTTCGACATCGACGGGCGGGGTGAGTCCGACCGCGGTCCGACGGCCTTCCAGCCCGGCGTGCTCCTGACCTACACGGATGAGGCGCATGGCTACGGCAACGTCGGGACCGACAACCCGCCGGCGCAGAGCCCGCTGGACTCGACGCCGACGGTGGAGTCGGACTCGCCCAACCTCAACGACGCGACGTTCACCACTGCCGACGCGCGGCGGCGCTACACCGACGCCAAGGCGACGCCGCACGTCGACAACTACAGCGAGCCGACCCGCACCGCTGGAAAGGACCCCGATAACGACGGGGCCCAGCCGTGGACCTTCGACTACGACTGCCTGGCGTTCGAGGTCGACGCTCTGGACGGGGACACCGGCAACAGTGTGGATGCCTACGACCTCGTCGGCGACGTCCGCTTCACCACGGCTGGCGGTTGTGCGGCCTTCAACTACGGCTTCGCCGACCAACGCGCAGTGGCTCCACCCGTGGGCGGCCCCGGCTTGCCGCCGGCGGCTCGACC
>JBKKBU010000455.1:0-7858 GCA_046713755.1 Mycobacteriales bacterium | reverse complement strand
GGGCGTGACGGGCGGGGCCGTCGTGAGCCCGGGGTCCGCCGCCCGGGTGAAGGGCACCAGGGCGGTCACCGGCACGCCGGCAGCCGCCGCGATGGCGGGCAGCCGCGGCACGAGCGCCTGCTCGGCGACCCGCTGGTCGTTGGCCATGTCGTCCAGCTCGACCATCGCCACCGCCTCGGGCAGGCGGGTCGTCCAGCGCAAGTGCACCAGGACGCCAGGGGCGAGGGTCGCCTGCCAGCGGACGACCGGGTCCGCCTCGACGACCGTCACGTCAGCCGGCGCGAACGCCACCTGGCCGACCGTGGCGGCCACCGACTTGGGGATCACCTCGATGAGGATCCGCGTCACCGTGGTCGCGCTGGGGTTGAACAGCCTCGTGTCACTGCTCAGCGACCGCCCATCCGCGGCCAGGGTCCACGTCCGGTTGGCCGTGACCGTACGGTCACCGGCCTCAGCAAAGCGATACGCCGAGGGCTCGCGGTCCTCCCCGCCCTGCAGCACGACGAACGCACCAGCCCCGAGCAGGGCGGCGACCACGACCAATGCCGCCACCAGCCCGCGGCGGCGGGGCCGCTGCCGCGGTTCGTCACCCAGCGGCACAGCAGTCGACGGAGCCACCGGCGTGATGGTGTTCGGCGCAGGTGGCATCGCTGCCTGGTGGCGGGTCACCGCCTCGGGGAGCACCGCCTCGTGGGGAAGGGCCATGGGCCCGGTCGGTGCCGGTGGTGGGCCTTCCTCCCCGATCACGACGGGACTGGACAGCACCTGTCCGTGGTCGAAGGCGGCTTGCTGCAGGGCGAGCGCGAACGCCAGAGCGCTGTCGAACCGCTCGTCCGGGCTCTTCGCCATCGAGCGCTCGATCACCGTCGCGACCGCATCCGGCACCCCGATCGGCCGCAGGTCCGGCACCGGCTCGGAGGAGATCCTGGTCAGCAGTGGGAAGAGCGTCTCGTCGTCGGGCTTCACGAAGGCCGGCCGACCGGTGAGCACCTGGAACAGCGTGCTCCCGAGCGCGTAGACGTCGCTGGCGGTGCTCGAGCGCTTTCCTGCCAGGATCTCGGGGGCAGCGTGGAGCAGGCTCGCGCTGACGCTCGCCGACTTCGTCTCGAAGCCGCCTCGGACCGTCGCGATCCCGAAGTCGACCAGCTTGGGCTGGCGGTACGCCGAGAACAGCACGTTCTCCGGCTTCACGTCACGGTGCAGGACGCCGCCGCGATGGGCCGTCTCGAGGGCGCCGCCGAGCTGGACCCCGAGCTCGGCTGCCATCGGCCAGGGCTGCGGTCCGGCGCTCGCGAGCCGATCCGCCAGGGACCCGCCCGACAGCAGCTCCATGACGAGGTAGACAAGCCCGTCCGCTGTCGTACCCGAGTCGTGGACCACGACGATGTGCGGGTGACCCGAGAGGGCGCCCACCGCGTGGCACTCCCGCTCGAAGCGGGCGGACATCGTGTCGTCGAGAGCGCCGCTGAGGACCTTGACCGCGACGTCGCGGGCGAAGCGGCGGTCCCTGCCCTGGTAGACGACGCCGAAGCCACCGCGACCGATCGCGCGCAGGTCGTCGTAACCGGGGATCAGCATGCCCGCAGTATGGCGGGCGCGAGGGGTCAGACCTCGACAATCACCGGAATGATCATGGGACGCCGGCGATAGGTGTCGCTCACCCACTTGCCGACCACCCGGCGCACCTGCTGGGCGAGCTGGTGGGCGTCCGCGACGCCCTCCGACGCGGCCTTGTCGAGCTCGGCCTCGATGAGCGGAATGACGGCGTCGAAGGCCGTCCGGTCGTCGGTGAAGCCCCGGGCGGCGATCTCGGGCCCGCCGGCGATCTTCCCCGTCACCGAGTCGACCGCGATCGTGATGGAGATGAAGCCCTCGTCACCGAGGATGCGCCGGTCCTTGAGGGTGATGTCGCTGACGTCACCGACCTCGGTGCCGTCGACGTAGACGTAGCCGCAGGGCACCGCTCCCGTGATGCTGGCCTTGCCGTCGACGAGGTCGACCACCACGCCGTCCTCGGCGAGCACGATGCGGTCAGCCGGGACGCCGGAGAGCCGGCCGAGCTCGGCGTGCGCGCGTAGGTGCCGCCACTCGCCGTGGATCGGCATGAGGTTGGAGGGCTTGGTGGCGTTGAGCAGGTAGAGCAGCTCACCGGCCGGTGCGTGACCGGACACGTGCACCTTGGCGACGCCCTTGTGGACGACTCTGGCGCCCCAGCGCGACAGCCCGTTGATGACGCGGTGGACGGCGTTTTCGTTGCCGGGAATGAGCGACGAGGCGAGGACGACCGTGTCCTGGCTCCCGATCCGGATCTGGTGGTGCGACCGGTTGGCCATCCGCGACAGCGCCGACAGCGGCTCGCCCTGGGACCCCGTCGACACGAGCACGACGCGGTTGGACGGCAGCGCGTCGACGTCCTTCATGTCGACGATGAGGCCGGGCGGGATGGTCAGCAACCCGAGGTCGGAGGCGACGCCCATGTTGCGGACCATCGACCGACCGACGAAGGCGACGTGGCGGCCGTGTGCGTGGGCGGCGTCGAGGACCTGCTGGACGCGATGCACGTGGGAGGCGAAGCAGGCGACGATGACGCGGCCGGCCGAGGTGCGGACGACGTCGTCGATGACCGGGCCGATCTCGCGCTCGGAGGTGACGAAGCCGGGGACCTCGGCGTTGGTGGAGTCCGACAGCAGCAGGTCGACGCCCTCGCGTCCGAGTCGGGCGAAGCCGCCCAGGTCGGTGAGGCGGCCGTCGAGCGGCAGCTGGTCCATCTTGAAGTCGCCCGTGTGGAGCACCAGGCCGGCGCTGGTCCGGATCGCGACGGCCAGGGCATCGGGGATGGAGTGGTTGACGGCGAAGAACTCGCACGAGAACGGCCCGTAGTCGCGCACGTCCTCCTCGCGGACCTCGGTGGTCAGGGGCGTCATGCGGTGCTCGCGCAGCTTGGCGGTGAGCAGCGCCAGGGTGAAGCGGCTGCCGCCGATGGGGAGGTCGGCGCGCTCGCGCAGCAGGTAGGGAAGCGCGCCGATGTGGTCCTCGTGGCCGTGGGTCAGCACCACCACCTCGATGTCGTCGAGGCGATCCCGGATCCAGGTGAAGTCCGGCAGGATCAGGTCGATGCCCGGCTGGTCCTCTTCGGGGAACAGCACGCCGCAGTCGACGATGAGCAGCCGCCCGGCGTGCTCGAAGACCGTCATGTTGCGGCCGATCTCGGCGAGCCCGCCCAGCGCGACGATGCGCAACCCGCCGTCCGGCAGCGGCGGCGGCGGCCCCAGGTCGGGGTGCGGGTGGCTCACGAGAGCACCACTCCGGCAGCCTCGAGGTCCTGGCTGAGCACGGCGACCTGTTCGGCCGTCGCCTCGACCAGCGGCATCCGGACCGGCCCGGCGTCGAAGCCGGTCAACCGCAACGCGGCCTTGGACAAGATGACGCCCTGGGTGCGGAACATGCCGGTGTAGATGGACTGCAGCCGCCGGTTGATGTCGCGAGCCTGCACCACGTCGCCGCTCTGGAAGGCGTCCATCAGCTTGACCAGATGGGGAGTGACGACATGGCTGACGACGCTCACGAAGCCGCATGCGCCGATCGACAGCAGCGGCAGGTTGAGCGCGTCGGTGCCGGAGTAGACAGCCAGGTCGGTGCGCGCGAGCAGCCAGCTCGTGGCGGCAAGGTCGTCCTTGGCATCCTTCAGCGCGACCACGCGCGGATGGGCACCGAGCTGGACGAGCGTGTCAGCGTCCAGCGCGACACCGGTCCGGCCTGGGATGTCGTAGAGCATCACGGGCAGGTCCGTGGAGTCAGCCACCCGCTCGACGTGGGCGATGATCCCCGCCTGCGGCGGCCGCGAGTAGTAGGGCGTCACGACGAGCAGGCCGCTGGCGCCGGCCTTCTCGGCGGCCAGCGCCAGCTCGACGCTGTGACGGGTGTCGTAGGTGCCGATGCCGGCGACCACCTGGGCCCGGCCTCCGACCGCCTCGACGACGGCGCGCAGCAGCGCGTCCTTCTCCTCATCGGTGGTCGTCGGTGCCTCACCGGTGGTGCCCGACACGACCAGGCCGTCGTTGCCCTCGTCGACCAGCCGCTCGGCGAGCGCCTGCGCCTGGGCGAGCTGGAGGCTGCCGTCGGCGGCAAAGGGGGTCACCATCGCGGTCAGCAGTCGACCGAAGGGCGCGTGGGACGTCATGGGGCCCAAACTACCCGGGCGGCAGCCCCCAGCCGAGCCAGTCAGGCGTCGTAGTCGACGACGAGCTCGGCGGAGACGGCCCGGCTCTGGCAGGTCAAGCGGTAGCCGGCCGCCAGCTCCCACGGCTCCAGCGAGTGGTTGACCGCCATCTCCACCTCGCCCACGACCTTGGCGCGACAGGTGGCGCAGACGCCGGCATGGCACGACCAGGGCAGCTCGAGACCAGCCCGACGACCGGCATCGAGGACGGTCTCGCCCGGAGCGACCGAGACCCGGGAGGATCGGCCGTGCAGGACCACGGTGGCGGTCGCTCCGACGACGGTGGTGTCCACTGGCGGCGGCGGCAGCGTCACCGTGCCGAACAGCTCGACGTGCACCCGGTGGGCGTCGACCCCCAGGTCGAGCAACGCAGCCCGCACGGCGACCGACATCTCCTGCGGGCCGCAGATGAAGACCTCGTCGAGGTCCGTGGGGTCGAGCAGGGTCGAGCAGAGCGCCCGGACCTTGGCGCTGTCGATGCGGCCTTCGTGCAGCGGCACCTCCGCACCTTCGCGGGACAGGATGTGGACGACGCGGAACCGGTCGAGGTGCTGGTCCTTGAGGTCTGCCAGCGCCTCGCGGAAGACGACCGACGACGTCGTGCGGTTGCCGTAGACGACGGTCACCCGCGCGGTCGGCTCGGTGGTCAGGACATGGCGCACGATGCCCATCACCGGCGTGATGCCGCTACCCGCCGCGACGCCGAGGACATGGCGCTGCGGGCGCGGGTCAGGTGCCGGCGTGAAGCGGCCGTCGGGAGCCATGACCTCGACCAGGTCACCAGGTGCGAGGGTGGCCGCCCAGCTGCTGAACACCCCGCCAGGGACCTGCTTGACCGCCACCCGCAGGTCCCCGTCGCGGGGCGCGGTGCAGATCGAGTAGGACCGCCGGACCTCGACGCCGTCCAGCGTCGTACGCAGCGTGAGGTACTGCCCGGGTGCGAAGGCGAATGCCGCCGCCAGGGTCGCGGGCACCTCGAAGGCCAGCGAGACGCAGTCGTCAGTCTCGCGTCGCACCTCGGCGACGGTGAGGGTGTGGAACACCCTCAGTGCCGCTTGACGTAGTCGAACGGCTCGCGGCACGACAAGCAGCGCCACAGGGCCTTGCAGGCGGTGGAGCCGAAGCCGGCCAGCTCCTCGACCTCACCGGAACCGCAGAGCGGGCACGCCTCGGGCCGGCCAGGACCGTCGACGACGAGGAGCGGGAGCAGCGCCCGGCCGGGCGGGGCGATGCCCGTCGCGGCCAGCTTGTGGCGGCCCTGCTCGGTGATCCAGTCCGTCGTCCACGGCGGCGCCAGGACGGTCCGGACCACCACGTCGTCGAAGTGCGCCGCCATCGCCGCGGTCACATCGGCCTCGATCTCCCGCATGGCGGGGCAGCCGCTGTAGGTCGGCGTGATGGTGACGGTCACCCTGCCGCCGGTCACCTGCACGTCACGCGCGATCCCGAGGTCGACGACCGAGACCGTCGGGAGCTCGGGGTCGGGCACGCCGGCGAGCAGCTCCCAGGCGAGCTCTACGGTCGGTGCCACGTTCGTCACGTCGGTCGCTACCACTGCGCGTCCGGGTCGGCGCGGTGCAGGACCTGCATCTCGCCGAGCAGGTAGGTCAGGTGCTCGGAGTGCTGGCCCTGCTTTCCGCCGCGCTGCCACCACACGTCGGGTGGCACCGGCAGCGTCGCCTCGACGAGCACATCGGCGACCCGCTTGCGCCAGGCCGGCTCCAACGACGAGGGCAAGGGCACGAGGCCCGCCGCCGCCGCCTCGCGGTCGATGTCGTCGTCGAGCAGCGCCTCGCCCGCAAACGGCCAGAGGTCCTCGATGGCCGCCACCATGCGACGGTGCGACTCTTCGGTGCCGTCACCGAGCCGGACCACCCAGCCGCTCGTGTGGCGCAGGTGGTAGGTCGCTTCCTTGGCTGCCTTGCCGGCGATGCCGGCGAGCACCTCGTCGGAGCTGGTGGCCAGGGCCGGCCACAGCTCGACGGCGAAGCAGTCCCAGAGGAAGTGCCGGACGATGGTGTGCGCGAAGTCGCCGTTGGGCTGCTCGGCGAGCAGCAGGTTGCGGAACTCCGGAGCGTCACGGAGGTAGGCGAGCCGGTCCTCGTCGCGGCCCGCACCCTCGAGCTCACCGGCGCGCGTCAACAGGCCACGGGCCTGGCCGAGCAGGTCGAGCGCGATGTTGGCCAGCGCGATGTCCTCTTCCAGCGCCGGACCGTGACCGCACCAGGCCGACAACCGCTGGGCCAGCACGAGGCAGGTGTCACCGAGCCGGAGGACGGCCTCCACGGGAGCACCGAGATCACCGCTCATATCCCGTGCACCCCCTCGGGCACCTCGTAGTGCGTCGGGTGCCGGTAGACCTTGTCCAGGGCCGGGTCGAACATCGACGACTTGTCGTCCGGGTCGCTGGCCACGATCGCCGCGGTCGGCACCACCCACAGCGAGGTGCCCTCGCCGCGGCGGGTGTAGACGTCGCGGGCACCTTCCATGGCCAGCTCCGCGTCGGGCGCATGGAGCGAGCCGACGTGCTGGTGGGAGAGCCCGGCCCGCGAGCGGACGAAGACCTCCCACAGCGGCCAGCTCTGTCGGTCGGTCACGCCACCTGCTCCGTCGTACGGGCTTGGCGCTTGTCGGCATGGGCGACGGCGGCCTCCCGGACCCACCCACCCTCGTCGTGGGCCGCGCGCCGCACCGCGAGCCGCTCGCGGTTGCACGGGCCGTCACCGGCGAGGATGCGACGGAACTCCGCCCAGTCGGGCTCACCGAAGACCCAGTGGTCACCGTCGAAGGACAGGTCGGGGTCGGGAATCGTGAGCCCGAGGAAGTGCGCCTGCGGCACGGTCATGTCGACGAACTTCTGACGCAGCTCGTCGTTGCTGAAGCGCTTGACCTTCCACTTCATCGAGGCGTCCGAGTGCGTCGAGAGCGCGTCCGGGGGGCCGAACATCATCAGCGCCGGCCACCACCAGCGGTCGAGCGCGTCCTGCGCCATCGC
This sequence comes from Mycobacteriales bacterium, assembly GCA_046713755.1. Classification (GTDB taxonomy): domain Bacteria; phylum Actinomycetota; class Actinomycetes; order Mycobacteriales; family SCTD01; genus JAUYQP01. The sequence goes on along the minus strand of JBKKBU010000455.1, from coordinate 644 downwards.
CCGCTGCTTGTCAGTGCCGGCCGACAGCACCGTCATGGACTCGAAGCCCTGCCGCTGGTGGAAGGACTCCTCGCGGCAGACCCGCACCATGGCCCGGGCATAGGGACCGTAGGAGCAGCGGCACAGCGGGACCTGGTTCATGATCGCGGCGCCGTCGACGAGCCAGCCGATCGCCGCCACGTCGGCCCAGGTCAGCGTCGGGTAGTTGAAGATCGAGGAGTACTTCGCGGTGCCCGCGAGCAGCTGGTCGACAAGCTCCTCCCGGGTGACGCCGAGGGTCTCGGCGGCGCTGTAGAGGTAGAGCCCGTGGCCGGCCTCGTCTTGGACCTTGGCGATGAGCACGGCTTTGCGGCGCAGGGAAGGGGCCCGACTGATCCAGTTGCCCTCGGGCAGCATCCCCACGATCTCGGAGTGGGCGTGCTGGGCGATCTGACGGATCAGCAGCCGGCGGTAGGCGGCCGGCATCCAGTGCGCGGGCTCGACCTTCTGCTCGGCGTCGACGTAGGCGTCGAAGCGTCGCTCGAGCTCGCCCTCATCGAGGGCGGGCTCGTTGTCGACCTGGGTGTCGGCCTGGTCCAGCCCCTGGGTGTACATGCCGGCAAGTATGACAGCACAACCGCACACATGTCACCTAGCTGTCACAA
>JBKKBU010000454.1:0-5152 GCA_046713755.1 Mycobacteriales bacterium | reverse complement strand
ACCTGCTCTACAGCCGGTTCTTCACCAAGGTGCTGCACGACATGGGGCTGGTCGACTTCGTCGAGCCCTTCACCGCGCTGCTCAACCAGGGCCAGGTCATCAACCAGGGCAAGGCGATGAGCAAGTCGCTGGGCAACGGCGTCGACCTGGGCGGTCAGCTGGCGGCGTACGGGGTCGACGCGGTGCGTTTGACGATCGTCTTCGCCGGCCCGCCAGAGGACGACATCGACTGGGCCGACGTGTCGCCGGGGAGCACCCGCAAGTGGCTGGGTCGGGTGGTCCGCCTTGCCACCGATGTCGGGGCGCTGACCGGTGACGGTCGCGACGAGGTCGTCGACCGGACCGTGGCCAAGGCCGTCGACGAGATCACCCGGCTGACCGAGTCGCACCGGCTCAACGTGTCCATCGCGCGCTTCATGGAGCTGACCAACGCCTTGCGCAAGGCAGTGGATGGCGACAACCCAGCCGCGGACTCCCTGCGCGACGGGGTGACGAGTCTGGCGATCATGCTCGGCTGCTACGCGCCGTACACCGCGGAGGAGCTGTGGTCGATCCTCGGGCACGACCCCGAGAGCGGCGACTCCGTCCATGACACGACCTGGCCGACCGCCGACCCGGCGCTACTGATCGAGGAGTCGGTCACCTGCGTCGTGCAGGTCGCCGGCAAGGTGCGTGACCGACTCGAGGTGGCGCCCGACATCGGCGAGGACGAGCTGCGTCAGCTGGCCCTGGCGACCGACGGCGTCGTCCGGGCGCTGGAGGGTCGTGACGTCCGCACCGTCGTGGTCCGCGCGCCCAAGCTCGTCAACGTCGTCCCGGCATGAGCAGCCGCGCTGCTGATGTGATCGCGGTCGTCACCGACAGCACGGCCTACCTGCCCGAGGGGGTGGCCGACAAGTACGACATCGGCGTCGTACCGCTGCATGTCGTGCTCGGCGGACGGACGGGTGTCGAGGGCGTCGACGTGTCACCACAGCAGGTCGCGGCGGCGCTCGCCGAGCGCCGCACCGAGGTCTCGACGTCCCGCCCGACGCCCGCCGAGTTCGCGGCCGCCTACCGCGCGAGTGGCGCCCGCCAGGTCGTCTCGGTCCATCTGTCGGCCGAGCTGTCGGGCACCGCGGACGCCGCCCGGCTGGGGGCGCAGGAGGTGGCCGCCGACGGGATCACGGTGACGGTCGTGGACAGCCGCAACCTCGTGATGGGCCTGGGGTTCGCGGTCATCGCGGCGGCCGAGGCCGCGACCTCGGGCGCGACCGCCGAGCAGGTGGCGGAGCGCGCCACCGAGGTGGCCGCTGGTACGACGACGCTGTTCCTCGTCGACACGCTGGAGCACCTACGACGAGGCGGCCGGATCGGGGCTGCCAGTGCGCTCGTCGGCGCTGCGCTGGCCGTCAAGCCGATCCTGCACGTCAAGAACGGGGTCATCGGGCCGCTCGAGAAGGTCCGGACCTCCTCGAAGGCACTGGCCCGCCTGGCCGACCTCGCGGTGCAGGCCGCCGGCGACGGCCCAGTCGACGTCGCCGTCCACCACCTCGCCGCCGACGATCGATCGGCCCAGCTCGCCGCCGACCTGCGCGCGCGCATCCCCGGGCTGCAGACCCTGCACGTCTCGGAGGTAGGCGCCGTCGTGGGTGCCCACACTGGCCCCGGTCTGCTCGGGGTCGTCGTCTCACGCCGATGACGCTGCTGGCTGTCGCCCTGCTGGTCGGCTACCTGCTGGGCTCGCTCTCACCAGCCGTGCTCGTCGCGCGCGCCAAGGGCATCGACCTACGGGCAGTGGGCTCCGGCAACCCGGGGGCGAGCAACGCGGGGCGAGCACTCGGGCGGCGTACCGGTGTCCTCATCGCGGCGCTGGACGTGGCCAAGGGGGCCGTGCCGGCTGCTGCCTTCGGGATGGTCGAGCACGAAGCCGGGTTGGTCGCGGGACTCGCGGCCGTGCTCGGTCATGTCACCTCGCCGTTGCTGCGCGGGCGCGGCGGCAAGGGCGTCGCGACGGCCGCGGGTGCGATCCTTGGGTCGCACCCGCTCTGGCTGCCCGTCGTACTGCTGGTCTGGCTCGGGGTCCTGCGGCTGTCGCGGTGGATCGCGCTCGCTTCGGTGTGCGCGGCCCTGTCGGCACTGGTCATCGCGCTGGTCGCGCAGGAGGACCGGTGGTGGGCCGCTGTCCTCGCGCTGATCGTGGTGTTCCGGCACCGGACCAACCTGCTGGGGTGGCGAACCCGCCGCCCGGCGCGTACCGACTAGGTTCGTCCCGTGGACAGGGTCTGGCCGAAGCTCGGCGACGTGCTGCTGGTGCTGCTGGCGGTGATCGTGGGCGCTGCGGCGGTGGCCGTGTCGCTCGGCTACGGCCTGCGGGACGCCCCGGACAGCGCCGATGCACTGGCACCGCTGCCGACTTCCTCAGCTGCTGTCAGGCCGTCGCCGACAGCCACGCCCGCGGGGCGCGAGGTGCGCGTGTTGTTCCTCGGCGGCTCCGTGGTCGCCGGGGCCTCGCGCACCGTGGGCACGCCGACCTTCGGTGAGGTCGCCGCCGTGCAGCTGGGTTGGCGGGCCGAGATCGACGGCCGCATCCGCGCGGGCTTCACCGTCGACGGCAGCGCTGGCGTCAAGCGGATCGCGACCCTCACGCCCGCCGATGTCGACGCGCCGCGCCCCGATGTGGTCGTCATCCAGGGCGGCGAGGCCGACGTCGACGCACCGTCGGAGGAGCTGGCCGCTGCCATCACCGAGCTGGCCGCCGCGCTGCGGACGGCGCTCGGACTCCAGACCCGGCTGGTCCTCGTCGGTCCCTACTCGCCCAGCGTCACGCTCTCCCAGCAGCTCGTGGACGTCCGCGACACCATGAAGTTCGCAGCCCGCAAGGCCGGCCTGCACTTCTTCGACCCGCTCACCTCCGGGTGGGTGGCGGAGTCCGATCCGGCCGGCTTGGTCAACCCCGGGTCGCGGCTGCCCACCTCCGAGGGGCACCTCAAGATCGGTCGGTTGCTGGCCGCCGACCTCGAGACGCTGAAGGTCGTCGCGTCCACAGGCTGAACGCACCGCCGCTCCCGGCCGCCATCCATGATCACTGGTACAAAAGCATCTGATTTAGACCTGAAAAGCGTGCGGATGTACCGTTGATCTTTCAGGCCGGGGCGCCCGGTGGGATGGCGCTATGGCGCGTCCACAGGGTGATAGGCGCGTCCACAGGCCTTCGTACGCCGCTGGGCGGGTCGATCCGCCGCCCCTAGCGTCCGGTCGTGCGCCGTCATCGCCCGGACCCAGCGACTGCCGAGCAGGCGGCGGCGCGGGTCGTCGCCGCGCTGGCGCGACCCGGTGGCTGGATCCCCCCGCCGCTTGACGACGGGCCGCCAGCGGCCGAGTCGGTAGTGCCAGCGGTCGGGTCGGTCGTGGTCCCGGCCGAGTCGGTAGTGCCCGCGGGTCCGCCGGGAGCACCGGAGCTGCCACCGCCGGCCGGGTGGCGGGCCCATGTCCCGTCGACCTTCCTCGGCGGCCGGCTCGATCCCGGCCGGTCGGGGGCGCTGGCGCTGGTGGCGGTCGCCGTGGTGGCTGGGCTGGTGGCGGGTGCGGTTCTCCTGCGCGGCCGTCCCCACGAGGTCGTGGCGCCTACCGTCGTCGCCAGTGGGGCGCCGCTGCCTGGCGCGAGCCCGGCTGCTGACGGCCTCGTGGTCGTGGCCGTCGCCGGCAAGGTCCGGCGACCAGGGCTGGTCCGGCTGCCGGTGGGGGCCCGGGTTGACGATGCGCTGAAGGCGGCCGGTGGCCTGACGCCAGGCACGTCGCCGGGGTTGCTCAACCTGGCGCGCCGACTGGTCGACGGCGAGCAGGTCCTCGTCGGCGTCGACGCCCCAGCCGGCAGTCCGCCAGGTGCACCGCCCGGCGGTCTGCTCGATCTCAACACCGCGACTCCCGAGCAGCTCGACGACCTGCCTGGCGTGGGTCCGGTGCTGGCCGGGCGGATCGTCGACTGGCGCACCGAGCACGGCCGATTCGCCAGCGTTGACCAACTTCGCGAGGTCAGCGGAATCGGCGAGTCCAAGTACTCCTCGATGAAGTCCAAGGTCCGAGTGTGAGCGCGGGTGGAGAGCAGCTCGCCCGGGTCCCCGGCGACTTCCGGTTGGCCGTCCCGGCGCTCGCGGCGTGGCTCGTCGCGTGGCAGGGCCGCAGGCTGTCGGCACCGCAGCTGCTGGCGGTCTCGGCAGCACTGGCGGTCACCGCTGCGGTCGTGCTGACCCGCCGCTCCCGGCGTACGGCGGCGGTGGTGGCTGCGGTGCTGGTGTGCGCGAGCGGTGCCGGCCTCGCCACCGCCGCGCGGGTGGCGGGCAGAGCGGTCGAGCCGGTGCGCGAAGCCGCCGCTCGGCAGGCGGCGGTCACCGTGGAAGCGGTCGTGACCGATGACCCGCGCCGGACCCACTCGGCACCGTCGGGGCAGTCGCGGGACCTCGTCGTGGTGCGGGTCCGCGTCGAGGTGCTGCGGGTCGCCGGTCGCGAGCACCGGTTGCGGGTCCCCGTCGTGGTGCTGTCCACTGCCTCCGAGTGGCTGCGGCTGCTGCCCTCTCAGCGGGTCGGCATCGAGGGTCGGCTGCGGGCCGCCGAGCCGGGTGACGACGTGGCGGCGGTGCTCAGCGGCCGTGGGCCGCCTGAGGTGCTCAGCGGCCCCTCGAGGCTGCAGCGGGTCGCCGGTCGGATGCGGCAAGGCCTGCGCGACGCCGTGGCGCCGCTGCCGGCGGCCGAGCGTGGCCTACTGCCCGGGCTGGTGGTGGGCGACACCAGCCGGCTCGACCCCGAGCTGCGCGAGGACTTTCGCACCACTGGGCTGACGCATCTCACGGCCGTGTCGGGCACCAACGTGGCAATCCTGTGTGGCGCCGTGCTGCTGCTCGCCCGCCGGCTGGGTGTGGGGATCCGGCTGGCTCCCGTGCTCGCCGGTGTGGCGCTCGCCGGCTTCGTCGTCCTCGCGCGACCGTCCCCGAGCGTGCTGCGGGCGGCCGTGATGGGCGCGGTCGCGTTGGTCGCCCTTGGCACCGGGGGACGGCGGGCGGCCGTGCCGGCCCTGGCCGCCGCGACGCTCCTGTTGGTGCTGCTCGACCCCGACCTGGCAGCCGCCCCCGGCTTCGCGCTGTCGGTGCTCGCCACCGCCGGCCTGCTGCTGCTG
>JBKKBU010000453.1:0-8063 GCA_046713755.1 Mycobacteriales bacterium | reverse complement strand
AGCACCCGCTTCATCTCCGCCTTGGTGTCGGCGGTGATGATCCGCGGTCCCGTGACGTAGTCGCCGAACTCGGCGGTGTCGGAGATCGACCAGCGCATCTTGGAGATGCCGCCCTCATACATGAGGTCGACGATCAGCTTCAGCTCGTGGAGGCACTCGAAGTAGGCGATCTCCGGCTGGTAGCCAGCCTCGATGAGCACCTCGAAGCCGGTCTGGACGAGCGCGCTGGCACCGCCGCACAGCACCGCCTGCTCACCGAACAGGTCGGTCTCGGTCTCCTCCGTGAAGGTCGTCTTGATGACGCCCGCACGGGTCCCACCGATGCCCTTGGCCCACGACAGCGCAATCGCCTGGGCCTGCCCCGTCGCGTCCTGCTCAACGGCGATCAGGCACGGCACGCCCTTGCCGTCCTGGAACTGCCGGCGGACGAGGTGACCGGGGCCCTTCGGTGCCACCATCGCGACGTCGACCCCGGCGGGCGGCGTGATGAGGCCGAAGCGGATGTTGAGGCCGTGGCCGAAGAGCAGCGCCTTGCCATCGGTGAGGTGCGGCTCGACGTCGTCCTTGTAGAGCCTGCGCTGCACGGTGTCCGGCGCCAGGATCATGATGACGTCCGCCTCCGCGGACGCCTCGGCAGGCGTGACCACCCGCAGGCCGTCGGCCAGGGCCTTGGCCCGGCTCTTGCTGCCCTCCGGCAGCCCGACGCGGACGTCGACACCGGAGTCGCGCAGCGAGAGCGCATGGGCATGGCCCTGGCTGCCGTAGCCCAGGACGGCGACCTTCTTGCCCTGGATGATCGACAGGTCGGCGTCGCTGTCGTAGAAGACCTCTGCCATGGCGGTTCGTCGTTCCCTTCGGTGGAGTTGCTAGGAGGCTGAGCGCAGGCGGGACTCGGAGCCCGTCATGGAGCGGGCACCACGGCCGACGGCGACCATGCCGGACTGGACGAGCTCACGGATGCCGAACGGCTCGAGCACCCGGATCAGGGCGTCGAGCTTGTCGGCGGTGCCGGTCGCCTCGATCGTCACGGCGTCGTTGGCGACGTCGACGACCTTGGCCCGGAAGAGCTGGACGGTCTCCAGCACGTGGGAGCGACTGGTGAGATCGGCCTTCACCTTCACCAGGAGCAGCTCGCGCTGGACGCTGGTCGCCGCATCGAGCTCAACGATCTTGAGCACGTTGACCAGCTTGTTGAGCTGCTTGGTGACCTGCTCGAGCGGCAGGCCCTCGACCATCACGACGATGGTCATGCGACTGACGTGTGGGACCTCGGTCGGCCCCACGGCGAGGGACTCGATGTTGAAGCCACGCCGGCTGAACAGCGACGCGACCCGGGCGAGCACACCCGGCTTGTCCTCGACGAGGACCGACAGGGTGTGGCGGGTCATGGTGGTGGCGGTGGAAGGCATCAGCGTCTCGATCCGTGTCAGACGTCGTCCGCGTCCCACACGGGGCGCGTGTCGCGGGCGGCCAGAATCTCGTCGTTGCTCGTGCCGGCGGGCACCATCGGCCACACCATCGCGTCCTGACCGACCACGAAGTCGATGACGACCGGGGCGTCATCGACGGCCATGGCCTTCTCGATCGTGGCGTCGACGTCGGCCTTGGTCTCGCAGCGCAGCCCGACGCAACCCATCGCGTCGGCCAGCTTGACGAAGTCGGGAATGCGCTTGGACTGCAGGTTGGTGTTGGAGTAGCGGCCTTCGTAGAACAGCGTCTGCCACTGGCGCACCATGCCGAGGTTGCCGTTGTTGATGATCGCGACCTTGATGGGGATGCCCTCGATGGCGCAGGTCACGAGCTCCTGGTTGGTCATCTGGAAGCAGCCGTCACCGTCGATCGCCCAGACCGTTGCCTCAGGGCGACCGACCTTGGCGCCCATCGCAGCCGGCACCGCGTAGCCCATGGTCCCGAGACCCCCGGAGTTGAGCCAGGTGTAGGGGTTCTCGTAGGAGATGAACTGACTGGCCCACATCTGGTGCTGGCCGACCCCTGCGACGTAGAGCGCGTCGGGTCCGGCGATCTGGCCGATCCGGCTGATGACGTGCTGGGGGGCCAGGCTGCCGTCCGTCGGCTCGTCGTAGCCCAGCGGGTAGGTCTTACGAGAGGCCTCGAGCGACTTCCACCACCCGGTCAGGTCGGCGCGGGTCCCGGCGGCGTAGACCTCCTGCACGGCCACGATCAGATCCGTGATGGTCTCGCGGCAGTCACCGACGATGGGCACGTCGGCGGTGCGGTTCTTGCCGATCTCAGCCGGGTCGATATCGGCGTGGATGACCGCCGCACCCGGCGCGAACGACGACAGCTTGCCGGTCACACGGTCGTCGAAGCGCGCGCCCAGGCAGATGAGCAGGTCGCTCTTCTGCAGGGCCGTCACCGCCGACACCGATCCGTGCATGCCCGGCATACCGAGGTGCTGGGCGTGACTGTCCGGGAAGGCGCCCCGCGCCATCAGCGTCGTGACGACGGGGATGCCGGTCAGCTCGGCGAGCACCCGCAGCTCGGCGGCGGCCCGCGCCTTGAGGACGCCACCGCCCACGTAGAGCACCGGCCGCTTGGCTTCCGCGATCAGACGGGCTGCCTCACGCACCTGCTTGGCGTGCGGGCGCGTCGTCGGGTGGTAGCCGGGAAGGTCCAGAGTCGGCGGCCAGGAGAAGTCGCCGACGGCCTGCAGGATGTCCTTCGGAAGGTCGACCAGCACCGGGCCAGGCCGTCCGGTGGACGCCAGGTGGAACGCCTCGGCGATGGTGCGCGGGATCTCCTCCACCGACTGCACCAGGAAGTTGTGCTTGGTGATGGGCATCGTGATCCCGCAGATGTCCGCCTCCTGGAAGGCGGCGGTGCCGATGGACGCGCTCGGCACCTGACCGGTGATGGCGACGATGGGCACCGAGTCCATGTAGGCATCCGCGATCGGCGTCACGAGGTTGGTCGCACCCGGACCGCTGGTGGCCATGCACACCCCGACCCGCCCGGTCGCCTGCGCGTAGCCCTCCGCGGCATGCCCCGCACCCTGCTCGTGGCGCACCAGGATGTGGCGCAGCGTCTTGGAGTCGAACAGCGGGTCGTACGCCGGGAGGATGGCGCCGCCTGGGATGCCGAACACGACCTCGGCGCCGACGCTCTCCAGGGAGCGCACGAGCGACTGGGCTCCGGTGAGGCTCTCCGTCATGTGGTCATCCTTCACGGTGCGACGTGCGGGTCGAGCATGGGCAACAAAAAACCCCTCGTGCAAGGCACGAGAGGCGAGCGCGTTGGCCGCGGGGCGGCCGACGCGCTAGGGAACTACGAGAATCAGGAACACCACGTCAGAGTGCCCGTCAGATCAAGCAGTGTCAAATCAGGTGAGACAGTCGTCCTACATGTTGAGACGGCACCTCAACCTGTGACGGCCCCGTAGGCGGCCGACCCGACGAGCTTGGCGTACTTGCCGAGCACCCCCGTGGTGTAGCGCGGATCGAGCGGCTTCCAGCCGGCGCGGCGGCGCTCGAGCTCGGCCGGCTCGACCAGCAGGTCGAGGGTGCGCGCGCGCAGGTCGAGCCGGACGGTGTCGCCGTCGTGCACCAGCGCGATGGGCCCGCCGTCAGTGGCTTCCGGCGCGATGTGGCCGACGCACAGGCCGGTCGTGCCACCGGAGAAGCGCCCGTCAGTGAGCAGCAGGATGTCCTTGCCGAGGCCGGCGCCCTTGATTGCGGCCGTCACCATGAGCATCTCCCGCATGCCGGGCCCGCCCTTGGGACCCTCGTAGCGGATGACGACGACACACCCCTTCTCGAGGGTGCCACCGACGACCGCGTCCATGACGCCCTGCTCCCCGTCGAAGACCCGCGCCGGCCCTTCGAACACCTCACCCTCGAAGCCGGCGCTCTTCACGACCGCGCCGTCGGGCGCGAGCGAGCCACGCAGGATCGTCAGACCACCGGTCCGGTGGATCGGGTCGGACATCGCGCGGATGACATCTCCGTCGGGCGCCGCCGGAGCCAGCTCCTCGAGGTTCTCGGCCATCGTCCGACCGGTGCAGGTCAGTGCATCGCCGTGCAGCAGCCCCGCGTCCAGCAGCGCCTTCATGACGACCGGCACCCCACCGATGCGGTCGACGTCCGTCATGACGTACTTCCCGAAGGGCTTGACGTTGGCCAGGTGCGGCACCCGATCGCCGATCCGGTTGAAGTCGTCGAGCGTCAGGTCGACCCGCGCCTCATGGGCGATGGCCAGCAGGTGGAGCACGGCGTTGCTCGAGCCGCCGAGCGCCATCACCACGGTGATGGCGTTCTCGAAAGCGTCCATCGTCAGGATCCTGCGCGCCGTGATGCCCTGCTCGATCAAGCGAACGACTGCCTCGCCCGATCGGATCGCGATGTCGTCACGACGGCGGTCGACCGCAGGCGGAGCCGCCGAGCCAGGGAGGGCCATGCCGAGCGCCTCGGCGGCGGCGGCCATGGTGTTGGCGGTGTACATGCCGCCACACGCCCCCTCACCCGGGCAGGTGGCCTTCTCGATCGCGGTGAGCTCCTCGCGAGTGATGAGCCCGCGGGCGCAGGCACCCACAGCTTCGAAGACGTCGATGATCGTGAGGTCGCGGTCGCCGAGCTTGCCCGGCAGCGTCGACCCGGCGTAGACGAGCACGCTCGCGAGGTCGAGGCGGGCCGCCGCCATCAGCATCCCCGGGAGCGACTTGTCGCAGCCCGCCAGCGTCACGGTGCCGTCGAGGCGCTCCGCGAACACCACGGTCTCCACGGAGTCGGCGATGACCTCGCGTGAGACCAACGAGGCCCGCATCCCCTCGTGCCCCATGGAGATGCCGTCGGAGACCGAGATGGTGCCGAACTCCATCGGGAACCCGCCGGCCTGTCGGACACCGACCTTGGCCGACTTCGCCAGCCGGTCGAGGGACAGGTTGCAGGGGGTGATCTCGTTCCAGGAGGAGGCGACCCCGATCTGCGGCTTCGACATGTCGTCGTCGGTCATCCCGACCGCGCGCAACATGGCGCGGGCCGGGGCCCGGTGGTCGCCCTCGGTGACGTCGGTGCTGCGTGGCTTGAGGTTGCTGCTCATCGTGGCGACGGCTCCGGATGGACGCGGGGTGCACTGATCCCCGGACTCTACGTGCGCGACGATGGAGCCGTGACGTCATCCGGAGTCAGCGAGCAGGTGCGACTGCGCCCCGAGCGCACGGCCTTCCTCGCGGTGGGGGTCTTCGCGCTGTCGGCACTGCCGCTGGTGGCCTCGGCCACCGCGCTGCTGCCGTTGCTGCTCGTCCCGTTGGCTGGTGCCGTCTGGGTCGCCCGGGCCCGCGTCGTCGCCGCTCCTGTCGGCATCGAGGTCTGCAACGGGCTGCGACCGCACCGGGCGGCGTGGCCGGACGTCGAGGGCTTCGACGTCCCGCGCCGAGGTGCGCCGCGACTGGTCCTGGCGGACGGGCGGCGGCTGCGGATGACCGCCATCGACCGGCGGCAGCTGCCCCGGGTCCTCGCCGTCCACGACGCCGCCGCCAGAGCCCGCTAGTGGCCACCTCCTTCGACGTCCGCAGCGCGGACGGCACGCTGGTGCGGGGCTGGCACAACGACGGCACGGGGGTGCCCCTGCTGATCAGCAACGGCCTGGGCACCACCCCTGAGTCGTGGCCCAGTCTGATCGGCCAGGAGAGCGGCTACGACGTCAGCACCTGGTACTACCGAGGCACCTTCGGATCCCATCGCCCCACCGACCCTGCGCGCATCCGGATCGAGGACCACGTCGCCGACGCGGTCGCGGTGCTGGACGCGCGCGGCGTGGAACGGGCGCTGGTCGCCTGCTGGTCGATCGGGGTCAACATCGGCTTCGAGCTCGCGCAGCGCCATCCCGACCGCGTAGCGGGCCTCATGGCCGTGGCAGGTGTGCCAGGCGGCACCTTCGGGACGATGGGTGGGCCGTGGCGGGTGCCGCGGGTCCTTCGCAAGCCGCTGTCGTTACGGGCGACCAAGGCCCTTCGCACGGCCGGACCGGTGCTCACCCGGTTGACGCCGCTCATCCCGGTCAACGAGCGCACCGCATGGATGCTGGCGCACAGTGGGCTGCTGCGCCCGGCCGCCCGGCCCGAGCTGCTCGTGCCGATGCTCAAGGAGTTCCTCCAGCATGACTGGCGCTGGTATATGGAGCTGGCCGTAGCGGCCAGCGAGCACGACCCGATGGACCTGTCGTTCGTCCAGTGCCCGACGACCCTGGTCGCCGGCAAGCACGACATCCTCACGTCGATGCACGACATGGCCGACGCCGCCGCGCGCATCCCGCACGCCCAGCTCACTGTGCTGCCGGGCAGCCACTTCCTGCCGCTGGAGTATCCCGAGCTGCTGTCGGTGGCGCTGGCCGAGCTGGCTCGCCGTAGCGAGGTCGAGTCAGCGTGACGTCGCCTTGCTGACGAGCGTCAGCTCGTCGACGGGGGCGCCCGTGAACACGTCGATGGCGAGGCTGACCCGCTTGCAGTGTGAGACCGACGCTGAGATGACCTCGGGGTTGTCCGTGCCGAGCTCGTTCACGCCGTTGACCACCAGGTCGTAGTCGGCGACCGGGTTGCTCCACGAGAGCTCGAACTCCAGCGTGCCCTTGGTCTTGACGGGCTTGCCGCCGAGGTCGACGAAGAAGTCGCCGACCGGCTCCTCGAACTGCCCGATGGCGCCGAACGGCGTGGTCGGGGTCTGTGTGAGGGGGGCACCAGGCTTGACCAGGAACGCCCCCGCCGGGGCCTTGCACGGGGCGTGCTTCGCCACCGGCTTGGCGGCGAAGGCAGGGCCGGCAGCGAGCAGGGACACGGTGGCAGCGGCGGCGAGGAGACGTCTCATGCAGTGCACTTTCGCCGCCCCGTCCCCTTCTCCTGCCTCGGGCGAAGTCATGGGCTCGCCCCGATGCGTCGCCCAGAGCGCCGTGCCAGCAGGACTGCACCGGCCAGGACCGCGCCCGCCGCGAGGCCGCCCGCGGCGAGCAGCAGCACCGGCCGGCTGCCGTCGTCACCACGGGCTACCAACGACGCATCGGCCGGCACCCAGCGGATCTCCCCGGTGAGCCTCGACCGCTTGCCGTCGACCTCAACCGGCACCTCCCAGCGACCCACTGTCGTGACCTCACTCCGACGCAGCGCCTCGTCGGGCGGCGCCTCCGAGCCATAGCGCAGGCGGGCGTCGAGCCACGAGATGCTGGTGCCGCCAAGCAGCTCGAACCGCGGCAGAGCTGAGGGCACCCCCGTCATCGATCCGCGGGCCTGCTGGTCCTCGACCCGGGTGCGGCTCGCCTCGTTGACCTCCAGGCCGCGCGGACCGAACCGCGCGAACGGCTCGCCGTCACGGCCGAGGATGGTGAAGGTGCGCTGCGTGGTGTTGGACAGGAACAACCCCGGGAGCTTGTTGCTCTGCAGCACCTGGACCGTGACGCCCGCGAGCTCGTCGGGAGCCAGGTCGGCGGTGACGTTGAACGCACCCAGCAGTGGCCGGAACTCCACGTGCCCGCGCACCGTGATGGCAGTGCTGCCGTAGCGCAGCGGGATGGAGAACTCGGCTAGCCGGGCGGGCGTGCGCTTGTTGGCCGGCGCGGCCACCTGCGTCGGGTGGAGTCGGTGGTCGTACCACCCCCACGAGGTGCCGGCGCTGATCGGCACGAACCGGGGGGTGCCCTTGCCGCGGCCCTCCCGGACCCGCGCGGGTGTCGCCGCGGAGCTGCCGACGGGATTGCTCGTCTCGTAGAACTCCGGGCTCTCCAGGTTCGCGGCCACCCCGGCGCTGCTGATGCGCAAGAACGGCTCGCCACCGCGAGCCACCGCCAGCAGCTCGGTCGAGGTGGTGTTGGCGACGATCAGCTGGCTGGCGGCGCCCGCCTGGACCTGGACCACGACACCGGTCGGCAATGCTGGCTCGACGGCGTCGATGACGGGCACCACGCGCGGGTCGGCCGAGTGGGCCGCCGCCGACGGCACGTTGGCGGCGAGCGACCCCAGCGCGACCACGAGGGCGCCCACCAGGGCACCCACTGCCCGGGCCAGCTGCTGCACGTGGACTCCGATCACCGGCGCGGAACGGCCCCGCGAGCGCCAGACT
>JBKKBU010000452.1:0-5167 GCA_046713755.1 Mycobacteriales bacterium | reverse complement strand
TGCAGTCCGCGCCAGAATCGTGGCGATTCCGTCGATGCGTCTCAGCTGTTCGGTGCGGCGCGACTCGCTGCCGTCGTCCGTCTTGACGCGCTTGCGCTCCTCGCGCACCAGCAGTGCGACGACCTGGAACGTCGTCCGGGTCGAAGGTCGCACCCTGCCGTGCTGAACAGCCAGCTCGCTGTCGCGCCCGGCCTTGGCCCGCACCGGGATCATGCCCTCCTCGTCACGGGCGCGGGGCCGTCGCTGCTGCCGGGCAGCGGACGGGGCAGCGCTAGCCGGACGCCGGTCTCGGGTGGCCACGTACCTCTCCTCTGTCGTCCCTGACCAGGGGTCAGAGACACTGACTCGGCCAGCCGACCCACAGCCGACTGGCGCCGTTCAACGGCCACCGGCTCGGTGGTCGTCGGCCTCGTGGACAGACCCGGAACGCGGGACGTCGCTTGGCTGACGACAGATCCGGCAGCGGTGCCTACCTAGCGTACGCCGCAGCGCCGGCCGCGGGTACGCCGACTACTGAGGCGAGCTGTGAGCCTGCTCAGGTGAAGCGATAGCCCACGCCTCGGGCGGTCTCGACCCGGCTGCCGCTGGACCCGAGCTTGAGTCGCAGGCTGCGGATCACGGCGTCGACGACGTTGCTGCCACCTGTGTAGCTGGTTCCCCAGACGCTTTCGAGGAGCTCTGCCCGGGTCACGGCGCGGCCGTGACCCTCGGACAGGCGCGTGAGGACCCCGAACTCGAGCGGGGAGAGCTGAACCCTCGTCGCGCCCACGTCAACGGTGCGGTCCGAGGGATCGAGGAACTCACCAGCGACGATGCCCAGCTCGACGGCTGCCAGGCGGGACAGCCATCCGTCGACGGAGTCTGGGCCGAAGGACAACGAGGCGAGCTCGAAGGGATGGTCGCCGAGCAGCACGGGCTCGGAGAAGGGGACGAAGCCGAGGACGACGAGCGCGGAGAGGAACGGCGCTGGATCCACCACCGTGGTGTAGAGCCGGCCCAGCTGTGGGCGTAGCCGGAGGTAGTCGCGTTTGAGGTCGACCCAGGCAGCAGCCTGCGGGCCGCTCGGCCCCTCGCCTGTCTCGCTCGCCAGCACTCGGCGGTGCACCAAGGTCGTCTGACCTGGCGGCAGGGGATGGTGGGCGGCATGGTGGGCCCAGGCGGCGGTGACCGGGTCGTGGTCTTCGAAAGAACGAGGGATGTCGCGCCACTCGGCGACGATCGAGCAACCCACAAGTTCTCCGGACCGGGCGCGGATCGCTCGGACCGCGTGGGGCGCGCGCAGCAGCCAGCGGTCGAGCACCGCCGCTGACTCCGGCGGGTCGTGTCGGTGCCAGATCGCCTGCAGGTCACTGGCGTCCTCCACGCGGGACGGCTCCACGCTGTAGAGGTGGGCGCCGGCGGGAAACATGGCCTCTCGCACGACCGGGTTGTCGATAAGGAACAGCAGATCCGCTGTCGAACGGGCCAGCTCCTGCCGGCCCACGGCTCGTGCTTCGGTCTCCAGGTGGTGCCAGGCCGCGGTGCGATAGCGGCGGAAGCTCTCGGGGTCGACGGCCCGCAGCCGTCCGGCGATGGCGAGCTGAACGGCGTCGTGCAGAGCCAGTCCTTCGGGCGTCGGTTGGACGAAGGCGAGCTGGCTCAGAGTAGTGAGGGCAGCATCGGCATCGGCTCCGAGCATCGCGGTCAGCACGCCACGGGTGATGCGTCGGGGGACGGCGGCAGCATCCAGGACCCGGCGGGTCGGCTCGTCGAGCCCCGCTCGGAACGCGCCCGCAAGCGCGTCGACCACCCGTGACATGGCTTCGGCGTCGGGCACGCCGCCGCCCTCGGCCAGGCGGGTCTCGAGAGCCAGCCGCAAGGCCAGGGGGTGCCCCCGACTCACCCGGCAGATGTCGTCCGTGGCAGAGCCGTCGACCAATCCAGTGCTCCGGATGATCGTCCGCACGCTGTGGTCGTCCAGGGGCCCCAGGGGAAGGACGACGAGGCCGCCGAGCTGGCCGCGCTCGACGGACCACTCGAGCATCGGAGGCTCCCGTCCGGCGACCACTACTCGCACGCCTGGCCCAAGCCGCGGCAGGAGCTGCTGGCGGAGCCACGGATCAGCGATCCGAAATACCTCGTAGGTGTCAATGAGGAGCACAACGGGGCTGCAGTCGACCGCCGAACCGGCCGTCAGCAGGCGGTCAAACGCAGTCCCGAGGCCGTCCATAAACCCCTGCTCCGTCGGTTCGACGGAGCAGCAGTCGAGACTGACGATCTCAACGCCACGTTGCCCGCACTCCTGCCCGAACCGTGCCAGCAGCGTCGACTTGCCGATGCCGGCCATCCCGTAGACGAAGACCACCCGTGGGCCTTGCGCCTCGAGAACCTGGACCAGCAGGGCGAGCTCGGTCTCCCGTCCGGCCACCAAGGCGTCCATGGGACGCATCGTTGCAGTTGAGCTAGGCAACCGCACCCACGAGACCACGGGTGACCGCGGTCGGTGCCGTCAGCACCTCGAAGCGCCGGACCGAGATTCCCGTCAGGCCAGGGGTCGCGCCGACCTGGGCGAACAGCTCCGAGGCCATGAACGCCTCCACCGCTGCGCCGTCCTCGAACTCGTACACACCGCCGTACACGCCACTACTCCGGTCTGCCAGCCACACCTTCGTCAGGAGTCCCGGCACTGCCGAGAACGCGGGCGCCACACCATCACACAGGCTCTCGTACTCACCTTCGGTGATGCCGTCCAGCGAGAAGTTGACGACGAGGATCTCCATGGTTGCCTCCGGCTTCAGGGCGGCTCGACTGCCGCGCTCTCGGCAGCATGGAGTCGTCTGAGGCTGGAATGATGAGGACATGATGAGGATTGCGAGGTCGGCCGTACTGTGCGATCCAAGACCTGCACGTCCGCGTCTGCCACGCCGCCACCGGCGAGCTCGACCCCAACCGCGACTACCAGCCCAGCGGCAAGCCCCGCTACCAAGCTCGAGAACCGAAAAAGACCGAACCCTGAGGGTTCGATCTGTCCAGGGTCTCTTGAGAGATCACATGGTGTCCGAGGGGGGACTTGAACCCCCAATCCCATCACTGAGAACTAGCACCTCAAGCTAGCGCGTCTGCCAATTCCGCCACTCGGACAAGTGGCCACGGCGACCAGCACCGCAACGGGAGACAGCATAGGGGACACCAGTCGGTGGTCGGTCCGGGGCTACGGTTCCTGGAGCGAGCCGGAGGAGACACCGTGGCAACCCACCAGGACGAGGTCGTCGGCCTCTGCCAGGACCTCATCCGCATCGAGTCGGTCAACGACGGGACGGGCCGCGGGCCGGGGGAGCGGGCGGCCGCTGAGTACGTCGCCGAGAAGCTCAGCGAGGTAGGGCTCGACGCGCAGCTGTTCGAGTCCGCGCCGAACAGGGCGAGCGTCGTGACCCGCATCGAGGGCGAGGACCCCAGCCGACCGGCGCTGCTCATCCACGGTCACCTCGATGTCGTGCCGGCCGAGCCGAAGGAGTGGCGTTACGACCCGTTCGCCGCCGAGCTGGCCGATGGCTGCGTCTGGGGACGCGGCGCGGTCGACATGAAGGACATGGACGCGATGGTGCTGGCCGTCGTCCGGGACCGGATGCGGAGCGGCCGCAAGCCGCCGCGCGATGTGGTCGTTGCTTTCGTCGCGGATGAGGAGGCCGGTGGGGCCTACGGCGCCGGCTGGCTCGTCGACAACAAGCCGGAGCTGTTCGAGGGGTGCACCGAGGGCATCTCCGAGGTCGGTGGCTTCAGCCTCACGGTCAACGACGACGTCCGGCTGTACCTCATCGAGACGGCCCAGAAGGGCATGGCCTGGATGCGGCTCACTGCAACGGGCACTGCCGGACATGGCTCGATGATCAACGACGACAACGCCGTGACGCGGCTCTGCGAGGCGGTGGCCCGGCTGGGGCAGCACACCTTCCCGATCCACGTGACCAAGACCGTCCGGTCCTTCCTCGACGAGGTGAGCGACGCGTTCGGTCTCGAGCTGGACGCCGATGACATGGAGGCGACGGTGGCCAAGCTGGGGCCGCTCGCGCGGATCGTCGGCGCGACGCTCCGCAACACCGCCAACCCGACGATGCTCGAGGCCGGTTACAAGCACAACGTCATCCCCGGTCAGGCGCACGCCAACGTGGATGGCCGCTTCTTGCCTGGGTTCGAAGAGGCCTTCGAGCGTGAGCTCGACGAGGTCCTCGGCCCCGGGATCAGCCGCGAGTACCTCCACTACGACATCGCCTTGGAGACCGAGTTCGAGGGCGCCCTTGTCGATGCCATGGCGGCTGCGCTCAAACAGGAGGACCCCGGTGCCCGGCCGGTGCCCTACACGCTGTCAGGTGGCACCGACGCCAAGTCCTTCAGCCGCCTGGGCATCCGTGGTTTCGGATTCAGCCCCTTGCGGCTGCCCCCGGACCTTGACTTCGCGGGCATGTTCCACGGCGTCGACGAGCGGGTACCCACGGAATCGCTGCTGTTCGGCGCTCGCGTCCTCGACCGCTTCCTCGACCTCGCCTGACCCGGAGGACCACATGACCGACCCGACCGCCGACTCGCCTGAGCAGGCTGCCCAGCCCGGGCAGAGCAAGGCACCCACCAAGACGTACGACAGGGCTGAGCTGTCGGTCGTCTGGGAGGCGGGCCGGTGCATCCACACTGCCAAGTGCATCCAGGCGCTGCCGCAGGTGTTCGACGCACAGAGCAGGCCGTGGATCACGGTCGATGCAGCATCGGCCGACGCAGTTGCGGCCGCGGTGCGTACCTGCCCGACCGGCGCCCTCCACTACGAGGCCCACACGGTCGAGCCTGAGGTCCCCGAAGACATCACCACGGTGCGGGTCAGCCCCGACGGGCCGCATCATGTCCGCGGCCCGGTCACCCTCGTCGGCCCGGATGGTGTGGAGCGGAGCGAGTCCAGAGTGGCGCTGTGCCGGTGTGGAGCGACCGGCAACTCGCCGTACTGCGACAACAGCCACCGGGCGATCGGCTTCAAGAGCGGTCCGCTCAACAGCAAGGACGACCAGGCTGAGCTCACCGCGGGGCCCTGCCGCATCGAGTTCGGTGCGACCGGCCCCTACGCCGTCAAGGGTCCGGCCAGGGTGGTCACGCCATCGGGCGCCGTGCTCGCGTCCGGCGAGAAGGTGTTCCTGTGCCGCTGCGG
>JBKKBU010000451.1:0-3886 GCA_046713755.1 Mycobacteriales bacterium | reverse complement strand
CCGCTCGGCCGCACCGCCGCCGGGCTGCCGGCGACCGGCGGTTCCTGGACGCTTGCGCTCGCCGGAGCGGCGTTGGTCGTCATGATGCTCGCGGTCCGCCGCCGCAACTCCCTGGCTGCGGTGTGAGGCGGGCCGTGGCCGGCGGCGCTGTCGGGGTGGCGTTGCTCGCCGGCGCTGCCTTCGGCGTCTCCTCGCCCTCGGTGGCCGCGGCCGCGCCGTCGTTCGCCGGTGTCGCCGTGACGACCGTGCCCGGCTACGGCGAGCGCGGTATGCACGTCGTCGACTACCGCCACGGTGAGGTCCTCATGCTGTCGCTGCCGGTGGCCAACACCGGCCGGGTGCCGATCACCGTGACCGGTGCGTCGCTCGGCCAGGGACCGCTGGCACTGCTCACGGTCGGCACGGTGGCGACGACGCGGGTGCCGGCCGGCGAGACCCGCACCGTCGTCGTTGCGGCCCTGCTCGGCAACTGCAAGTACTTCCACGAGCGCGAGACCCAGTCGTACGACGGGATCGAGCTCGACCTGTCGGTGCTCGGCCGGTCGGCGGGCCGCACCGTCCGCTTCGACCGGCCGCTGCTGGTCCACAGCCCGATGATCGTCGGCTGCCCGGACCGGGCCCTGAACCGGCAGCTCAACGACCGCCGCGATGTCGTCACCGGAGCCAGCTGACCGTTCGGTGGACCCGGTGAGCGCCGAGGCCCAGCGCGCGGTGGCGGTCGCCGTGGCGGTGGCCCGAGCCCAGGGGCTGCGGGTCGACGAGCCGGTCGTGCTCGCCGAGGGCTACTCGGTGCGCGTCCATGTGGCTCCGGCGCCCGTCGTCGTACGGGTGCCGACGCTGGCGGCCCAGTCACGGCCACCGATCCGGCCGTGGCTCGAGCGTGAGCTCGCCGTCGCCTCCTGGCTGGTCGCCGCGGGTGCTCCCGTGATCCCGCCGGCCGACGAGGTGGACCCCGGTCCGCACGAGCACGACGGAGCCGTCGTCTCGCTCTGGCGCTTCGTCGAGCTAGACCCGATGGCGATGCCGTCGCCGCAGACCTTTGGGGCCGCCTTGGGCGAGCTGCACGAGGTTCTGGCCGGTTACCCGGGGGAGCTGCCGCTGTTGGCCGGCCCGGCTGCCGACATCCCCTACGGACTGGACCGCGCCGAGGCGGAGGGACTGCTTGGGGTGGCGGATCTGGCCGTTGCGCGGCGCGCCCAGGAGCGGCTCGCCGTTGCCCTGGCCGAGCCGTCCGGTTTTCTGCGGCCGCTGCACGGCGACGCGCACACCGGCAACCTGCTGGTCGCTCGCGACGGTCGGCTGCTGTGGAACGACTGGGAGGACGTCTGCTGCGGCCCGGTCGAGTGGGATCTCGCCTCGATGACGGTCGGCCCGGCGGCCGTGGCCGCCTATCCGGGCGACCTCGATCCCGAGCGGCTGGCGATCTACCGGGATGTGCGGCGGCTTCAGGTGCTCGCCGGCACAGTCGGGCTGTCGCTCGACTTCGACGGCCGCGCTGAGCTGGTCGCCGATCTGCTGCGTGCGCTCAACTGAACTCGTAGGCGAGGCGGACACCCAGGAGCAGCCCGCCGAACAGGATGACGAACGGCCAGGTGATCTGCACCCGGGGGACCCACCGGTGCACGACGTAGCCGATCGCCAGGCCGATCACGAGGATCTTGAGGAGCACCCAAGCAGCCTACGGGCGCTGTGGGGCCCCGGGTGCTCCAGCGCCGGCCCCGCCGGCCCGGGCATCCGACTGCTCGAGGACCCGGTGGCCGCGATCTGTCACCAGCCCCGCTCGCGCCATTCCGGCAGGCTGGGGCGCTCAGCGCCTAGCGTCGTATCGGTCCCGTGACCGGGGTAGACCCAGGTCGAGTCGGGTAGCGCGAAGAGCTTGGTCTCCACGTCGTGGAGCAGCGACGCGAAGCGGACCGGGTCCTTGTCGGTGTTGCCGACGCCTCCCGGGAACAGGGTGTCGCCGGTGAACAGGTGGCCACCCTCCTCGGCGTAGAAGAGGGCGACCGATCCGGGCGTGTGGCCGACGATCGTGAGCGCCGTCAGCTCGTGCTCGCCCACCGTCACGACGTCACCGTCGGCGAGGAACCGCTCGGGAGCGATCGGTAGGTCGCCCGCGTCCGCGACCGTGGCCAGCACGGGCGCGCGGGTCTTCTCCACGACCTCGACCAAGGCCTGCTGGTGGTCCCAGTGGCCGTGCGTCTCGACGATCCCGACGAGCTTGCCGTCACCGAGGGCCGCCATCAGCCGGTCCGCGTCACCGGCCGCGTCGATGAGCAGCGTGTCGCCGCTGGCGGTGTCGCGGAGCAGGTAGCAGTTGTTGTTGAACGGGTTCGTTGCGATCTTGGTGATCGTCAGGCCGGGCAGCTCGCGGACGTCGGTCGGGCCACCGACCTCGACCTCGCCTGTGTACGCCGTCACGTGGTCCTCCGGGAAGCATACTGTCGGGGGGCGACGTTAGCCTGGGGACGTGCGTTGGGCTTTCCCCGCCCCGACCGGCGCACTGCCTCTCCAGACCCTCGAAGGACGCTGTGGCTGACCGCCTCGTCGTGCGCGGTGCGCGCGAGCACAACCTCAAGGACGTCTCGCTCGACCTGCCGCGCGACGCCCTGATAGTCTTCACGGGGCTGTGCGGGTCCGGGAAGTCCAGCTTGGCCTTCGACACGATCTTCGCCGAGGGGCAGCGTCGCTACGTCGAGTCCCTGTCGGCCTACGCCCGGCAGTTCTTGGGCCAGATGGACAAGCCCGACGTCGACTTCATCGAGGGGCTGTCCCCGGCGGTCTCGATCGACCAGAAGTCCACCAACCGCAACCCCCGCTCGACGGTGGGCACCATCACCGAGGTCTACGACTACCTCCGCCTGCTCTTCGCCCGCGCCGGGACCCCGCACTGCCCGGTCTGCGGGAAGGTCATCGCCCGGCAGCAGCCCTCGCAGATCGTCGACCGCGTGCTGGAGCTCGAGGAGGGCAGTCGCTTCCAGGTGCTCGCGCCGGTGATCCGCGAGCGCAAGGGGGAATACGTCGACCTGTTCGCCGACCTCCAGACCAAGGGCTACTCACGTGCCCGGGTCGACGGCGTCGTCCACACTCTCACCGACGTACCGAAGCTCAAGAAGCAGGAGAAGCACACGATCGAGGTGGTCGTCGACCGCCTGACGGTCAAGGCGTCCGCCAAGCGGCGGCTGACCGACTCCATCGAGACCGCGCTCAAGCTCGGCAACGGTCTGGTCACCCTTGACTTCATCGATCTTCCCGAGGACGACGCGCACCGCGAGCGGACCTTCTCCGAGCACCTGGCGTGCCTCGATGACGACCTGTCGTTCGAGGAGATGGAGCCGCGGTCGTTCTCCTTCAACAGCCCGTTCGGCGCCTGTCCCGACTGCCACGGCCTCGGCACCCGCAAGGAGGTGGACGCCGAGCTGGTCGTGCCCGACCCGGACAAGAGCCTTGCCGAGGGGGCGTTGCAGCCGTGGTCGAGCGGCCACAACATCGAGTACTTCGGCCGGCTGCTGCAGGCGCTCGGCGACACCGTCGGCTTCACGCTGAAGCAGCCCTGGTCCACCCTGACCGACACGCAGCAGCAGGCCGTCCTCCACGGCCATCCGACCGAGGTGCACGTCCGCTACAAGAACCGCTACGGCCGGGAGCGGAGCTACTACACGGCGTATGAGGGCGTGATCCCGTTCCTGGAGCGGCGCCACAGCGAAGCCGAGTCCGACACCAGTAGGGATCGCTACGAGGGCTACATGCGGGAGGTGCCCTGCCCGGTCTGCCAGGGCAGCCGACTCAAGCCTGAGGTCCTCGCAGTCACGCTCGGCGGGCTGTCCATCGCTGCTGTCGTCGCGATGTCGATCCGTGACTGCGCGGACTTCCTGCGCTCCCTCGAGCT
>JBKKBU010000450.1:0-3053 GCA_046713755.1 Mycobacteriales bacterium | reverse complement strand
GCCGGAATCCTGGGCGGCATGCTGATCACGCAGGTGCAGCTGGATATCACCTATGCCATGTTCATGGATCGGCTGGCGGATGTGCTGAATCTGAAAACCCTGCTGGTGGGGCTGGGCAAAGCGCCGGCGTTCGCCATTTTTATTGCCCTCATCGCCTGCCGCATGGGTTTGTCGGTCACGCGCGACGCGCGCAGCGTCGGCGAGCACACCACCTCCACCGTGGTACAGAGCTTAGTCGCCATCATTGTCCTCAACGCGATATTCGCCGTGATGTTCGTGCGGCTGGACATCTGATGGCCGATCCCGTCATCGACGTTCGCGATGTATCCATCACGCTGGGCGGGCACCGCATTCATCGCGGTTTGAATTTGTCGGTTGCGCGCGGCGAAGTGGTCGCGCTGATCGGCGGCAGCGGCACCGGCAAATCGGTGCTGCTGCGCGAAATCATCGGGCTCCTGAAGCCGCAGGCAGGCCGGATCGAACTGTTCGGGCAGTCGGTGCCGGACAGCACGCCCGAGCAGATGAATGCCTTGCGCCGCCGCCTGGGCGTGCTGTTCCAGGATGGCGCGCTGTTTTCCTCGCTGAGCGTTGAAGACAATGTGGCCACCCCTTTGTTCGAACATACTCGCCTGCCTCATGCAATGTGCCGCCAGTTGGCGCGGCTGAAGCTGGATATGGTCGGATTGCAGCCCGACGCGGCGCAAAAACGTCCGAGCGAGCTGTCCGGCGGAATGCGCAAGCGCGTTGCGCTGGCGCGTGCGCTGGCACTCGATCCAGAACTGCTGTTTCTCGACGAGCCGACCTCCGGCCTCGATCCGATTTCGGCGCGTGCTTTCGATGCGCTGATCCGCCTGCTGGCCGATAGCCTCGGCTTGACGGTATTCCTCGTCACCCATGACTTGGATACACTGTTTTCAATTATCGATCGCGTGATCGTGCTGTCGGAAGGTCGCGTACTCGGCAGCGGCACCGTAGCCGAACTGAAACACATCGACGATCCGTGGCTGCGCGATTATTTCGCCGCACGGGCGCCAGAGGGAGTATCTGTGCATGGAAACTGAAGGCCGTTATACCGTGGTGGGCGCACTCGTGCTGGCCGTGGTCGTGTTGCTGACCCTGTCCATTGTGTGGCTGACGGGCGCGGCAGACCGGATCGCGTATCAGACCTATACCATTTACTTCAAACAGCAATCACTGGATGGTTTGGCGGTGGGAAGCCCGGTGAAAATGCGCGGGATCAAGGTGGGGGCAGTCGCAAGCTATCGCTTTGCGATGGGGGGGGACGAAGCCGTCAGCGTGACCGCACGCATCGACGAAGGCGTGCCAATTCATCAGGGCGCGGTGGCCTTCATCAAACGCAACCTGGTCACCGGCATCGCCACCGTCGAAATCGACAACGGGTTGAGCAGCAGCCCGTTGCTGCTCGATGCCCCTTCAGGCGAGCGCTATCCTGTCATTGCCGAAGGCAGCTCGGATATCGACAAGGTCACCACGGCGGTCTCGCAGCTGGCGGTCAATGGGGCTCAAGCGCTAGAGAGGGTGAACGCATTAATGTCGCCAGAAAACCAGCGTGCGATCAGCCAGGCGATCGCCAATTTAAACGAACTATCCGCTCATCTCGTGGCCAACAAAAACAGCCTGAATGAAGCTGCCAACGGGATTCGTGACGCTTCAGCCGACATACGCCTTGCCGCTGCCAATGTGAGTCAAGCCGCTACGCGTATTGAAAGCAGTGTTGTCGGCGTCAGTAAAAATGCCGATGCCACCCTCAAGGAAGCCACTGCCACCCTGGGTAAGTTGCAGCTTGACGCCAGCCTGATTTCCGATCGCATACAGCGGCTGGCCGAAACCGGCACACTGGAAATGACCAATGTCAGTCGCGACGTGCGTACCAGCGCCGATGTTCTCACCACCGCCGGCCAGCGTTTATCCAATCCGCGCAGCATCCTGTTTGGTCCCAGCAAGCAACAGCTCGGCCCCGGAGAAAAACTGCCATGATTAAAAACCTCGCATTGCTGGGACTTGTGCTTGCCCTCGCCGGTTGTGTCAATCTGAGTGATCAGCGCGATGCGCCTGCCGGGGTGAATTACGTTCTGAACGATACGGTGCCCCGCATAAAGCCTGCTGCGGTGCGCCCCGATGCCCTAAAGGATTCTTTTCAATATCCCCTTGAGGGGGACTCCGATCCACTACGTGCTAAAGCGCATGTGGAATCGTATGTCCCGACTTTGCTGGTGCTTGATACCACCACGGCGCGCTATTACGACACCGATCAGTTCATTTTCAGTCGTGCCCCCGGAACCCGTGGCCAATACCAGTTTGCCCGCTGGACTGAGCGTCCCGGCAAACGGTTTGCCGATCTGATGCGCACCCGTCTCGACCAGCAGAACGCATGGCGGGTCAGCGCTGCAGGCGGATATGTGCAGGGTGATGTCCTGCTGGATACTGAACTGGTTGAGTTCTATCATGATGCCACCAGCAACCCGGGCCACGTACGACTGGAGTTGCGCGCCGAACTGGTTGATCTGAAAAAACGTTCGCTGTTGGGGCGGCGCGTTTTCGAGCAAAACGTGCCGCTGGCGACTTACGACGCGGCGGGCGCAGCCATGGCATCCAATCTGGCCGTGAGTCGCGCGCTTGACGACCTGGGCGTCTGGCTCGCTACCTTCCGATAAACCCTTACAATAAAAGACAGCAACGCCCACAACAAGAGGAGAGAAAATATGAAACGACTACTGGCCATCCTGTGTTTGAGCTTGATTGCTGCCGTATCCCATGCTGAAATTGCGCAAGAATTCGGGACGATAAAAGTTCACTACAACGCACTCACTACGGACCAGTTGCAGCCGGAAGTCGCGCGCGCCTACAAAATCGAGCGCAGCAAGACGCGCGGCATGGTCACTATGTCGGTGCTGAAGCAAAACAGTGTCGGGGCGCCGACGCCGGTTCCGGCCAAGCTCACCGATTATGCCACCAATCTCAATCAGCAACTGGCCAATATCGAGATGCGGGAGATCAAGGAAGGCACCGCTATTTATTATCTGGGCGAGTTC
>JBKKBU010000449.1:0-5915 GCA_046713755.1 Mycobacteriales bacterium | reverse complement strand
CCCGGCCGACGTCGCGGCGTCACTGCGGCACCTGCCGGCTGCCATCGCCGAGCTGCGCAAGGTCGGTGCCCTGCCCTAACCCGGCACCCACCCCCGCTCTTTCGCGAACTCGGTGCGCACCGGGCGCTCTGAGGCGGCAGGAGCTGCGCCCACTCGGCGCTGCTGTCGACGACGTCATCCCCGAGCAGCTGGGCGTAGAAGGCCGCCAACCCCGGCGGGTCGGCGGCATTGACGACCCACATGTGAGCCTTGCCCACCCCGTTCATGCCCCCATCCTGCGGGAAGGGGCGGCGGGGCCGTGGTTGGGTCGAACAGCCGAGGAGGCCGGAAGCCCGAGGAGCAGCCATGGAGATCAGCGCAGCCGTCGACTTCGTCCGCCAGCACCACCACGCAGTGCTGGCCACCCTCAAGAAGGACGGCACGCCCCAGCTGACCCCCGTCACCGCGTCGGTCGACGCCGAGGGTCACGTCCTCGTGAGCAGTCGCGAGACGGCGTACAAGACCAAGAACCTGCGACGGGACCCGCGGGTCTGGCTGACGGTGTTCACCGACGCCTTCTACGGCGAGTGGGTGCAGCTCGAGGGCACCGTCGAGGTCGTGTCGCTCCCCGACGCCATGGAGGGGCTCGTCGACTACTACCGCTCCGTGCGGGGTGAGCACCCGGACTGGGACGAGTACCGCTCGGTCATGGTCAGCGACCAGCGCTGCCTGATCACGATCACTCTCACCAAGGCCGGCCCCGCCAAGCACGGCTGACCTGCCCGCCACCAACGCCGACGGGGCCGCCTCCCGGGCAGGGAGACGGCCCCGTCGAACGGGTTTTCGCTGCTAGTCGTCGCCGCGCAGGATGGCGAGCAACCGCAGGATCTCGATGTAGAGCCACACCAGCGTCACCATGATCCCGAAGGCGGCGAACCAGCCGTACTTCTCCGGGATGCCGTTGGCCGCACCCTTCTCGACCATGTCGAAGTCGAGGACCAGGTTGAGCGACGCCAAGGCGATGCCGACCAGCCCGATCACGATGCCGAAGCCGCCACCGCGGATGCCGGGGCCGTCGGTGAACATCGAGAACACGAAGTTCGCGAGGATCAGGACCAAGAAGCCGCCGGTCGCGACGATCACCATCTTCTGGAACTGCGGCGTGACGCGGATCTTGCCGCTCTTGTAGAGCGCCAGCATCGTGAGCAGCGTCCCGGCTGTTCCGGAGATCGCCTGGATGACGATGCCGTCGTAGAAGGTCTCGAACATGCGGCTGATGCCACCGAGGAACACCCCCTGGATGGCGGCGTAGCTGATGATGACGGCCGGGTTGGTGATCTGCTTGAACGTGATGACCAGGCCGAGCACCAAGCCCACGATCACGGCCGGGAGCACCAGGCCGTCGGCCTTGGCCCACCAGGTGAGCGCGCCGGTGGCCAGCGCGGTCGCCAGCAGGATGCCGGTGCGGACGATGACGTCCTCAACGGTCATGCGGCCGGTCTGCATCGACGTCGCCGACGGGCCCATGTAGCCCTGCTCGATCGGGTCTGCGCCGGTTGCCCAGCCGGGTGCATCTGCTTGGGGACGGTCGTTGAAGCCGACCGTGCGGGAACCGCCAGCGAAAGCCTCGCTGCGATTGAGCGCGGGGTTGCTGCTGCTACGCACGTGCACTCCTCCGTGAGAGAGCGGGCACGGTGCCCACCTCACTGAGCACAACGATAGGGCCGCACACGTTGTGCCCGTGTGAGGTGAGTACCCCCGGTGGGGTTCGAACCCACACTGTCGACGGTTTAAGCGCCGTGTCTCTGCCGGTTGGACTACGGGGGCCGACGAACTGTTCTACAGGTACTTCTTACGCGGGAACAGCGCGTGCGCTCCCGCGACGCGATCAAGGAACAGCAGCCCGTCGAGATGGTCGAGCTCGTGCTGGAACGCCCTGGCCTCGAAGGCGTCAGCGTCGAGAGTGCGCCGCTCCGAGGTGCCGGGCACCAGACCGGTGACCGTCATCGACGTGGCTCGGATCACATCGCCAGTGAGGTCCGGGACGGACAGGCAGCCTTCCCGGCGTACCTCCTTGCCGTGCGACGCGAGCACCTCCGGCTCGCAGAGCACCACCAGACCGGCGCACGACTCCACCCTTCTCGCCCCCGTCACGTCGAGGACGAACAAGCGCAAGGGGTAACCGACCTGAGGCGCCGCGATGCCGACGCAGCCGGGGCTGGCCCGCATCATCGCGACCATCGCCTCGGCCAGCGCTACAACCACCGGGTCGTTCGGGTCCGCCCTTCCCGCTACGGCCGACAGGATCGGGTCGGGCGCGACCCGCGTCGTGAGCTCCACCTACAGGACGTCCTCGTCGACTGGCTCCAGGTGCAGGTGCACGCCGAGGTCGGCACCCACCGCGTCGAGTGCTGCTCCGACCGCCGCCGGGTCTTCGAGGTCGACCTCGAGGGTCATCACGTAGAGGTCGCCGGCCAGCCGACAGGTGAGGTCGGTGATGTTGCCGCCGTACGACGCGAGGGCGCGCGCGACCGTCGCCACGAGCCCCGGTCGGTCCGCGCCGTGGAGCGTGACGCGGTAGGGCCGACCGACCGCGGGCGCCGCGGGGTCCTCCGTCACGTCCCAGACCGAGACGTGCAGCCCGGTCCCGGCATCGGCCAGCGCGCGTTCCACCTCCGCAGCCGACACGTCGACGCTCGCCACCAGCGTCATGGCGAAGTGGCCACGCAGCCGGGTCATGGACGCGTCCTCGAGGTTGGCACCCACGTTGGCGAGTGCCTCAGCGAGACTGGCGATCTCGCCAGGTGCATCCGGACCGACGGCCGTGACGGCGTACACGCTCATGACGCTGATCGTCGCAGGTCACCGAACCGGACAATGCACGTGTTCGGGGACAGTTTCGGGCTCGATTGTCCCGAGATGTGGCCAGCTCTTGGGCAACTTCCGCCACACTGGCCCCGTGAGTGACGCGACGCCGGCCGCGCGGGTGACCTACCGCGAGGTCCTCGCCGTGCGCGAGTTCCGCGCGATCCTCATCTCGCAGGGGCTCTCGATCATTGGCGACCAGGTGGCTCGCATCGCGGTGGCCCTGCTTGTGTATGACAAGACCGGCTCTGCCTTTGCAGCTTCAGGCACCTACGCCATCGGTTATCTGACCTGGCTGTGCGGCGGACCGGTTCTCAGCGCCCTCGCCGATCGATACACCCGACTAACGGTGATGGTGACCTGCGACCTCGCGAGGGCTGCCCTCGTGGCGGTGCTCATCATCCCGGACCTCGCTCTCTGGTCCATATTTGGGCTGCTCATGCTGGTCGGGTTGCTCTCACCACCGTTCGATAGCGCTCGAAGCGCCACGTTGCCGGATGTGTTGCACGGTGATCAGTACGTGGTCGGAAACGGCTTGATCAACGTCGTGGTCCAAACCGGGCAAGTCGCAGGCTTCCTCGCGGGCGGTGCCCTCGTAGCGACGGTCGGAGTCCAGCGGGCCTTGCTGTTTGACGTCGCGACGTTCCTCGTCTCAGCAGGTGCGCTCCTCTTCGCTGTACATCAACGACCGACGCTACGACGAGTCGACTCCACCACCACACTGCTTCAAGAAACGCGTGAGGGCTTCGGCATCGTCCGCCGCTCCCGCGAGTTACGCAGTCTCTTGGCCTTTGCCTTACTTGGCATGGCAACCGTCATCGCCCCCGAGGGCTTAGCTGTATCACTGAGTGACGAACTCGGCGGTGGCGCAGCGGCTGCCGGAGCCCTGACCGCCAGCATCCCGCTGGGTTTTGTACTCGGCAGCGTGGCCGTCCTCCGGGTGCCGAGCCATCGTCGAGCCGGCCTGCTCACCCCCTTATGCGTGCTCAGCGCCGTTCCGCTTCTCGCCACTCCGATTACCGATGACATCCGCATCGTCTTTGCGCTTTGGACCGTGGCCGGCGTGGGAAGCGCCATGCAGCTGATCACCAACGCCGCCTATCTTCAGGCGGCCCCGGCTGAGGCTCGGGGCCGTGTCTTCGGCGTGGCGGCCGCATCACTGATGGGCATCCAAGGCGTCACCCTGCTTGCCAGCGGTGGCCTCGCGGAGGTCGTGTCCCCCTCCTTGTCTGTCGCCGCAGCGGCCGCGGCGGCCCTCATCGCCCTCCCCCTGGTTAGGCGTACGTCACCTTCGCGCCAGTGCGCGGCTCAAGGAATTGCGGCGGACGCCCGAGGATCTCAGGAATGACTCACTCGACGGGGACGAACCGGTACGGCTATGCCGCCGTACTGGTTCTCGGCGCTGCCATCGCGTCCCTGGGTGCGGGTCTCACGGTTTTGGCTGGCGTAGGCTCGCTGGACGCCACACTGCAGTACGCCTGGCTGGCGCTGATCCCGGTCTACATCGCGACGCAGCACCTTCCCGTTTCGTTCGAGTTCCGGCGGGAAGCGCACGCCGTATCGCTGACCCAACTGCCCCTGGCGGTGGGCGCCGTATTCGTCCATCCGGCCTTGCACCTGGTGGCGCGACTCATCGGCACGACGACTGACGCCGTCCTTCGTCGTCAGTCGCCACTCAAGTGGTTCTTCAACTGTGCCGTCGGGGTGATGGAAGTCGGCGTCGTCACCTATGCGGTCCGGCTGAGCGATACGGCCGACACCCCGGGGGCTCCCCTGTGGGGCGCCATTTTCGTGGGCTTGCTCGTCAGTGAGGCGCTGGGAAATGTTGCCATCACTGCGGTGATGCGCCTGCTGGGGGTGAGCGTCACTCGCCAACAGCTGGTGCAGCCCCTGAGCTTTGCCGCCATCACCTCTGTGATCTTCACAGGTATCGCCGTCATCTCGATCGCCGCCATGTGGACAGATCCACTTACGGGAATGGTGCTCTTGGGGTGCCTCGGCGGCCTGGGGTTGGCGTACCGCCAGCACCGCCGGACGGCTGCCCAGCAGCACGTCACGGAGCGCCTTTACGCGTTCGTCAAGAATCTGGGGCCGCTGGATGTGACCAGCGCTGAGGTGTCGATCGTTCTCGAGCAGATCCGCTTGCTGCTGCATACAGTGACCCTCGACCTAGCCGTCGCTGGCCGGGCCGGCGACTGGGTGCACATCACCGTTACCGAAAGCGAGATTGCCCCGGAGCAGTTGAACTTGCTGGCAGACCAGGCAGTGGCCAGTGGAGGTGCCCGATTGCGCAGTCGTGGGGCAGGGGAGAGCGGCCGCATGTCTACTCCGCTCCTGGGGTCCCAGGGCGTTCTGGGCATCTTGAGCGCCATCGAGCGGTCAGGCAGCGTCCGTGATTTCGACATGGGCGACCTGCGACTGCTAGAGACCGTAGGGACCCAGCTCGCGACGGCAATGGAACGCGGCGGCCTTCTGTCCGACCTGGGTCGGGCCGCTACGACCGACCACCTCACCGAACTCCCGAATCTGAGCGAGTTCACTCGGCGCGTCGAATCCATGCTGTGGCACGGACCCGGCATTTTGCTTGCTGCACTCGCTGTCGACTCGTTCCGTGAAGTGAACGACACCCTCGGGCACCAGGTTGGCGACGAACTCCTGATTGAAGTGACGCGTCGGCTACATCTCGCGGCGCCCACGGCCCTCATCGGTCGCATCGGCGGCGGTCGCTTTGCGGTAGCAGTGGGGCACGACGAGTACAGCAGTGACCCTGAGCTGTTCGGGCTCGGCCTCCGGGCACAGGTGGAGGGCGGGGCCCAGCTCGGTGCCATCGGCACCCACGTCCGACTATCGGTGGGCTGCGTCAAGGCTCCTGACCACGGCACCGACGCCGAGAACCTCATCCGCCGCGCCGAGACCGCGATGTACCGCGCCCGTCACGCCCACGGCGGCCCAGTCCTCTGGGAACCGGCCTCCGAGGTGCAGGGCCAGCGCCGACTCGCGGTCGTCATGGCGCTTCGCGAGGCGCTGTCGAGTGGCGCCATCGGGGTCGCCTTCCAGCCCAAGGTCAACTC
>JBKKBU010000448.1:0-4930 GCA_046713755.1 Mycobacteriales bacterium | reverse complement strand
ACTGCGGCTTCGACGACCCGGACTTCGTGCTGCCGCTGCGCCCGTTGTCGGCCATCGGCGGCTGAGCCGCTGGTGGCGGACCGCTACGACGCCATCGTCCTGTGCGGTGGGGCGGCCCGCCGGCTCGGCGGAGCCGACAAGCCCGGACTCGTCGTCGGCGGTCGTTCGCTGCTCGACGGGGTCCTCGCGGCGGTCTCGGGAGCCGGCCAGGTCATTGGTGTCGGGCCGTCCCGCCCGACGGCGCGATCGGTGCGCTGGTGTCGCGAGGACCCGCCCGGTGGTGGTCCGGTCGCTGCCCTGGCTGCTGCGCTGCCGCTCGTCGAGGCGCGGCTTGTTGCTCTCCTGGCTGTCGACCTGCCCTTCCTCACCGCGGACGTCGTGGACCAGCTCGTGGCGGCAGTCGTCGACGACGGCGCCCTGCTCCTCGACGACGCCGGGCGTGAGCAGTGGCTGGTCGGTTGCTGGCGGACCGAGGTGCTGCGGGAGGCTGTCGGAGTGCGCACCGGAGGACGCCTCGCTGAGGTGCTGAGTCCGCTGTCCGTCGTACGCCTGACCCTGCCAGGCACGCCCTGGCAGGACTGCGACACCGAGGACGACCTGGAGAAGGCGAGGGCCAGCCGTGCTGGAGACCTGGGCTGAGGCGATCGCCGCCGAGCTGGGGCTCGACGTCCAGGTGGACGTCCCGCTGGTGCTCGACCTGGCGCGCGACGCCGCGCACGGCGTGGAGCGCCCGGCCGCTCCGGTGACGACCTACCTGCTCGGGGTCGCTGTCGGTCGGGGTGCCGACCCAGTCGAGGCGGCTGCCCGGTTGTCGGCGCTGGCGGCCAGGTGGGAATGACCTGGGCGGAAGCCCGCGCGCTGTCCTACGACACCGCCAAACCGCTGCCCCCCGTCACTGTCGCGGTCGCGGACGCAGCCGGCCTGGTGCTCGCTGACGACCTGTGGTCGCTGGTGGCCCTGCCGCCGTTCGACGTCTCGGCGATGGACGGCTGGGCAGTTCGTGGCGTCGGCCCGTGGCGGGTCGTCGGCGCCGTCCTGGCCGGCGCGCGCTGGAGTGCGCCGCTGGTGGTGGGCGAGGCCGTCGAGATCGCCACCGGCGCGGCGGTGCCCGATGGCGCCGACGCGGTGCTCCCGCTCGAGGTGGGCATGGTCGTCGGGTCCGACCTGGCGGGGGAGTCGACGCCCGGCCGGCACATCCGACGGGCGGGCGAGGAGGTTGCGTCGCGGACGCTGCTGCTGGCCGCCGGAACCGTGCTCACTCCGGCGGCCGTGGGCCTCGCCGCGGCGGTCGGGCACGACCAGCTGCTCGTGCACCCGCGGGCGCGGGTGGCGGGCGTCGTGACCGGCTCGGAGCTGATGGCCGCCGGCCTGCCCCGTGGCGGGCGGATCCGCGACGCGGTCGGCCCGATGCTCGCCGGGGCGGTGCCATCACTGGGGGGCGTCGTGGTCTCCGGCGTACTGGTCCCGGACGACCGCGAGGCGTTGCGGGCGGCACTGTCCGCGCCGGCTGACGTCATCCTCACGTCCGGGTCGTCGTCGGCGGGGCCGGCCGACCACCTGTCGTCGGTGCTGGCAGAGCTCGGCGGCGCAGTCCTCGTGGACGGTGTCGACGTCCGGCCGGGTCACCCGCAGCTGCTCGCCAGGCTGCCCAGCGGCACCTGGGTCATCGGGCTGCCCGGCAACCCGCTGGCTGCACTGGTGGCCCTCGTGACCCTGGCCGGCCCGCTTCTTGCTCGGCTCTCGGGGCGACCGTTGCCCGCTCTCGACACGGCCGTCCTCGGCGGTGACCCGGGACCAGCTGCGACCACCCGGCTGGTCCCCGTCCGGCTCGTCGACGGCCTGGCCGTGCCGACCGGGCACGCCGGTTCCGCGATGCTGCGCGGGGCGGCCGGCGCCGATGCCTTGGCCGTCATCCCGCCGAGTGCTACCGCAGGGGTGCGGGTGGAGGTCGTCGGGCTCCCGTGAGCGTCAGGCCGCGGTGAGGCTCCGGACGGCGCGGGCGGCCGCCGTGCGCACCCGCGCGACCGGGTCGTCCTGTCGGCTGAGGACCTGCGGCAAGGCCTCGTCGAGGCAGTGGCGGGCGACCACCTTGCAGGCCATCTCACGGACCCGCCAGGCCTCGTCGTCCAGAGCCTGCAGCAGCTCGGGCAGCGCCAGCGGCACCCAGCACCACAGCAGGCCGCGGGCTGCCCAGACCCGAAGCCAGTGGTCCTGCCGCTCGAGCCCCCAGGCGGCGCCGGGACCGCCGAGGACGTGGACGAGCGCCGAGTCGATCTCCTCGCCGCGCAGCAGTGCGGCGCAGTTGCTGGCGACCGCTTGCCGCCCGCTGCGCTGCGCCTCGGCCTCGATGCGGTGCCGGGGAGTCACGGGCCCACCGTAAGGTCGGTCGATGCCCGGAACCCTCACCACCGTCCCCGCCCTGCAGCGCCCTGACCTCGTCGCGCCCTCGGTCCTGGCAGCGCTCACCGCGGAGCTGCTGGTCGCCGAGATCGCCCCGGACCTCGCGGACACGGCCGCGTTCTGTGCGGCGTACGACGTGGCTCCCGGGGAGTCGGCCAACTGCGTCGTCGTTGCGGGTCGGCGCGGTGAGGTCACCACTCTCGCCGCCTGCGTGGCACTGGCCACCACCCGCGTTGACGTCAACGGCGTCGTACGTCGGCTGCTAGATGCCCGCAAGGCCAGCTTCGCTCCGATGGACGTCGCCGTCGCCGAGACCGGGATGGAGTACGGCGGCATCACTCCATTCGGGCTGCCCGCCGACTGGCCGGTCCTCATCGACAGCCGAGTGGTCGCGACTCCCTGGGTTGTCGTGGGGTCGGGGTTGCGGCGGTCGAAGCTGGTCGTGCCCGGTGCCTCGCTGGCGGCCTTGCCCGGCGCGCAGGTCCTGGAGCTCGCGACGTAACGGGCCTGCATAGGGTCATCGGATGGACGAGCGGCGGACCTTCCGGGACGGACTGCGCGACGGGGCGCCCTTCGCCGTTGCCGCATTTCTGCTGTCGATGTCGTTCGGCGTGGTCGCCACCGAAGCTGGGTTCTCCGCTCTCGCGGCCATCGTCATGTCGCTGATCGTCTTCAGCGGGTCCGCGCAATTTGCCTCACTCGGCATCTTGGTGGCCGGCGGTGGGGTCGGTGCGGCGGTCGGCGCTGCGGCATTGGTCAACAGTCGTTTCGTCCTGATGGGCGTCGCGCTCGGCCCTTCGCTCAGGGGTCGACGGGCGCGCCGCGCCGTCGAGGGACAGCTGACCGTCGACTCCTCATGGGTCATGGCCGCGCGCGGCGACGGCAGCTTTGATCGGGAGTACCTGTTCGGACACACCGGTGTGCAGTACGTCTGGTGGCAGCTCGGCACCCTGGCCGGCGTCGTCGTGCCGGATCTCGACGCGCAGGCGCTGGGCCTCGATGCCATCTTCCCGGCCTTCTTCCTCACCTTGCTCTGGGTCGAGGCGCGTGATCGCCTCCGGCTGGGGGTCGCCGTCGCAGGCGCGCTGATCGCGCTGTCACTGGTGCCGATCGCCCCGGCCGGTGTGCCAGTCCTGGTCGCCAGCTGTGCGGCGCTGGTCGGGCTGCGGAGATCTGCATGAGCAGCGCCTCCGTGTGGGCGACCATCGGCCTCGTCGCGATCGTGACCTTCGTCAGCAAGGGCATCGGCCCCTTCGCCATCGGCGATCGGGCGTTGCCCGCCCCCCTTCTCCGGGTCCTTGCACTTCTCGGTTCGGCATTGCTGGCGGCGCTTGTCGTCACGAGCACGGTCGTGACACAGGGATCGTTTGAGCTAGGCGCCAAGGCGATCGGCATCGGGGTGGCAGCGCTGCTGGTGTGGCGGCGGGCCCACATGCTGGTGGTGGTCGTCGGGGCGGCCGCGACGACTGCCCTTCTCCGGCAGGCCGGGCTCGGATGACTTCCCTTGTTGGGCGCCTGGCCACTCCCGCTGACCTGCCACTGCTGCTTCCCCTGATCGACGCCGCGATAGATCAGCTGCAGCGGGGATTTCTGGATGATGAGCAGATCAAGGCCAGCTACGCCATCATGGGCATCGACACCCAGCTGATCGATGACGGCACCTACTTCGTTGTGGAGATGGACGGGCAGCTAGCGGGATGTGGAGGCTGG
This sequence comes from Mycobacteriales bacterium, assembly GCA_046713755.1. Taxonomy (GTDB): domain Bacteria; phylum Actinomycetota; class Actinomycetes; order Mycobacteriales; family SCTD01; genus JAUYQP01. Next base: position 820 of record JBKKBU010000448.1, on the reverse strand, counting down.
AGCCGCCGCGCAACGCTGTACGGCGGCGACCACTCCGCCGGTCGCGACGCGGCACTGCTCCGCCCCTCGACGGACCCGGCGCGGGTCAGGGCGATGTACACCCACCCGGCCTTTGCCCGCCGCGGAGTGGGTCGCCTGATTCTGGCGATGTGCGAGGCGGCCGCCTCAGCTGAGGGCTTCACGGCGCTCGAGCTGATGGCGACCCGGTCCGGTCAGGAGCTGTACGCGAGCGCCGGCTTCGTTCCCCTGGCTGAGGTGATGGACGAGACGGGCGGTGCCCCGGTGCCGCTGACCAGGATGCGCAAGCAGATCACGCCGTGAGGCGGGACTCCAGCGCCGTGCGGACGACCGGCCACTCGGCGGCCAGGATCGAGAAGTAGGCCGTGTCGCGGACCGAGCCGTCCGGCCGACGGCGGTGGTGGCGCAGCGTCCCGTCATAGACCGCACCGAGCCGCCGGATGGCGGACTGCGAACGCAGGTTGCGGCCGTCGGTCTTGAGCAGGACCCGCTGCGCACCGAGCTCGTCGAAAGCGTGGGACAGCAGCAGCAGCTTGCACTGCGGGTTGGTGCGGCCGGCCCACTGCTCGCGGGCGTACCAGGTCCAGCCCACCTCGAGGCCGCCGAGGGGGACGTCGATGTCGAGGTAGGACGTCGAGCCCACTGCTCGTCCCTCGACGACGACGGCGAAGGCGAGCCGCTGCGGGTCCGCCTCGGCGGCGTCGACCAGCGTGACGACGTCCTCTTCGGTGCGCGGCCCCACCGCCGGCATCCACGCCCAGATCCGGTCGTCCTGCGCGGCGGCGAACAGGTCGTCGACGTG
>JBKKBU010000447.1:0-8059 GCA_046713755.1 Mycobacteriales bacterium | reverse complement strand
ACGAGCTCGACGTTGGTGCCACCCTTGGCCTCGGCTGCACCGGCGCGCGTCACTGCCGAGGCTCCCGGTGGAGCGTTCACCCCCGTGACGCCGGCCCGGATCATGGACACCAGGACGGGGCTGGGGGGCACCCGCCTGTCGGCCAACCAGACCGTGGAGCTGGTCGTCGCGGGCAAGGGCGGGGTGCCGACCACCGGTGTCTCGGCAGCAGTCCTCAACGTCACGGTCGTCGGGCCGACCGCGAGCGGCTTCGCGACCGTCTACCCGACCGGGACCTCCCGGCCCCTCGCCAGCAACGTCAACTTCACCGCCGGCAAGGTGGTGCCGAACCTCGTCCTCGCGACCCTGGGCTCGAGCGGCTCGATCTCGATCTTCCTGTCCCAGAGCGCCGGCCATGTGCTCGTCGACGTCAGCGGCTGGTTCTCCACGCCCGCCACCACAACAGGGACCGGCGGGCTGCTGCAGCCCCTCACGCCGGCGCGGCTCCTCGACACCCGCACCGGACTCGGCGGCGCGACCCTCGGGCCGGGACAGAGCCTGGACCTGCAGGTGTCCGGCCGGGGCGGAGTCCCGGCCAGCGGCGCGAGCGGCGCGGTCCTCAATGCGACCGTAGTCGGGCCGACCACGGCCGGCTTCCTCACCGTGTGGCCCACCGGTCAGGCCCGTCCCGAGGCGAGCAACCTCAACTTCGTCGCCAAGCAGATCGTCCCGAACCGCGTCGTCGTCGGGCTCGGCACGGGCGGAAAGGTGTCGGTGCACAACGGCAGCAACGGCACGGCCCAGGTCCTCGTCGACGTGGGCGGCTGGTTCACGTCCGCAGGAGCGTCGGCCGCGGGCGCGGGCTATTACCAAGCGCTGTCTCCGGTCCGCGCCTTCGACAGCCGCAACACGACGAAGCGCATCAACACGGCCCCGACTGCGGTGCCGCTGACCGGCGCCTTCGGCGTGCCCGCCGACGGCGTCGTCGCGGTCGTGGCCAACACCACCGTCACCCGTACGACGAGATCCGGTCACCTGACCGTCTACCCGGGCGGCCCGGTGCCCGACGCCTCTGACCTCAACTTCGTCGCCGGCCTGACCGTCGCCAACCTCGCCATCGCCAAGGTGGACAACGCCGGGGAGGTGAGCCTGCGCGGCAGCGGCGGCGATCTCGACGCGATCCTCGACGTCGCCGGCTACTTCGTCGCGGGGACGAGCACGCCCGGCTCACCACCGGTCGTGAGCACGACGTCGCCGTTGCCGCAGGCGACCCGCAACGCGGCGTACACGACGACCCTCGCCGCCACCGGCGGCACCACGCCGTACTCCTGGTCTCTCGCGTCCGGGACGCTGCCGGCCGGGCTGTCCCTCAGCGCCGCCGGCGTCCTGTCCGGCACACCGACCGCCGCTGGTCCGAGCAGCTTCACGGTGCGGGTCACCGACGGCGCCGCGGCCACTGGGACGAAGCCGCTCTCGCTGACCGTCGTCACGCCCTCCGCCGGCGCTCCCTCCATCACCACGACCAGCTTGCCGGGCGCGACGGTGGGTGCGCCGTACAGCCACACCCTCACCGCCGCGGGCGGGACCCCGCCCTACGCCTGGTCGTCGACGGCAGCCCTGCCGGACGGGTTCGCGCTCTCCGGCGGCGGGGTGCTCTCGGGCACGCCCGCCGCGCCCTTCACCGCCACCGTGTCGGTGCAGGTCTTCGACGACGTGGGTGGCTTTGCCACCAAGGACCTCTCGCTCACCGCGACCGCCTCTCCCGATCCGATCATCACGACCGCCGCGCTGCCGGGCGGCCAGCAGGGCGTGCCCTACAGCGCAGTGCTGGACGCCACGGGCGGCACCGGGCCCTACACCTACACCGTTGCCCCCGACAGCCTGCCCGCCGGTGTGACGCTGTCGACCCAGGGCGTCCTCGGTGGCACCCCCACCACGCTCGGCACGGTGACTCCGACGATCCAGGTCACCGACTCGGGGGCCCGGACGGCCACGCGGGTCTTCACCGTGACGATCTCGGGCCGCCGGGACTGGCCGCAGCCGGGCAGGGACGCCGGACACCGGATGTCGGCGGCCGACGACACCACCCTGACGCCGGACAACATCGCCGGGCTCCGCCTGGAGAAGACCCTGCCCGTGCTCGTCGACCAGCCGGCCGTTGTGGACGGCCTCGTCTACTCCGTTGGCCGGGTCGCTGGCGACGAGGCCCTCTCACAGCTGAGCGCACACGACGTCGGCACCGGCGCGCTCTCGTGGAGCGTGCCCGTGGCGTGCAACGTCGCCAAGGTCGCGGTGACGACCACGGCAGTGCTGTTCCCGTGTGACGGCCGGCTGCGCGCCTACGACCGAGCCGGCACGCACGCGCTGCTGTGGACCACGGACGTCTCCGACCCGACCGCGGCAGTGCATGACTTCGTGATCCTCGAGAGTGGCAACCGGGTCATCGCACTGGACGGGACGGCCACCTACGCCTACCGCCTCGATACCGGAGCGCGGCAGTGGCGGCAGATCTTCACGCTCACCGACGAACGCGGGTCGGCTCTCGCCTCTGACGGCACCACCGTGTTCGTCACGACGACCAAGAGCCTGCATGCCTATGCAGTCGGCGCCGGGACCAGGGTCGACGCCTGGGAGGTGCTCGGATCGGCGGACAACGTCGTCGTCGACGGCGCCGCCGCCTACGTCACCCTGGGTGGTGAGCTTCAGCGCCGCTCGCTCACCGACGCAGCCCTGACGTGGTCTACGTCCACCGGCGGAGCCATGCGCAAGGTCCTCGCGGCCGATGGCACGAAGGTCTACGCCAGCTGGGAGCAGTGCAACGAGCTCGGCTGCACCACGACCACCCGCGCCTTCTCGGAGGTCACGGGAGCGCAGCTGTGGGAGGCCGAAACCGGGACCCGACCCGTCCGGGCCGCCGTGACCGGCGAGCTCGTGTGGATCACTCGGGCGGCTCAGGGCGGCGCCAACGGCGAGGACACCGGCGGGGTGACCGCCTACCGGGTCAGCGACGGTGGGCTGGTGCGCGCGCTGGAGTCCGGCCGGCGGCTCTTCACACCAGCGGTCGTCGCCGAGGGCCGGGTGTTCGTCGTCCGCGCCGACGGGCTGAAGGTCTTCGGCTTCGGCACCCCGCCGCCGACCCTGCTCTCCCAGGCCCTGCGCTCCGGGCACGTGGGAAGGGCCTACAGCGACACGCTGACCGCGTCCGGGGGCACCTCGCCCCACACATGGTCGGTGACCAGCGGCACTCTGCCGGGCGGACTCAGCCTGGCCTCGGCCACCGGAGCGCTCACCGGGACCCCGACCGCGGCCGGCAGCCCGCGGGTCACCTTCCGGGTCACCGACGCGCGCGGACTCACGGCCAGCCGCACCCTCGTCGTGCAGGTGTCGACGGCGGCAGCAGCTGACTGGACCACCGCGTCGAACGGCACCAGCCGCAACGGCGCCCAGCTCGGCGAGTCCGTCATCGGACTCGACACCACGCCGCAGATCTCAGAGGTCTGGAGCAGCACCTCGGTCGGCCCGGACACCACGATCTCCGGCACCTCGGCGGTCGCCGGCGGCCTCGTCTACGTGCCGATCCAGGACGGCCGGGTGCTCGGCTACCCGACCGGCCCGGGCGGAGCGACCAACCGCCTGCCGACGTACCTCGCCGAGGCCGACCTCATGGAGGCCAGCACCACCCGCAACTACTTCTGGGGCGGTGTGACTGTCGTGTCCGGCCGGCTGCTCGTGGTGGGCCAGGACGGGCTCTACTCCTTCGACGCGGCGACGGGTGCCAAGCAGTGGAAGGCACCCTTCCCGGTGACCCAGCTCCTCAACGGCGCACCCACCGTGGTGGGAAGCCGGGTCATCGTCACCGACGGGGAGGCCCGCTTCCGCGGGTTTGACCTCACCACGGGGGCGGCGGCGTGGGCACCCTACGAGCCCACCAGCACCCACGTGTTCGGAGGCTCACTGGCCACCGACGGCACCCTGGTGTTCGGCGTCCAACGCTGCGAGCTGTTCGCCGTCAACGCGTCGACCGGCGCGCTCGCCTACAGCAGGGTGCTCAGCAGCACCGGCGAGGCGTTCTGCTCGGCCTTCGGAAGCACCACCACCCCGCTGGTCGCCGACGGCGTGGTCTACACGGCGTCGTACGGCGGGGTCGTGGCCATGATCGCTGCGACCGGTGTCGTGCGCTGGCGCCGCGACTACACGGCCGGCGGGTCGATGGTCCTGACTGGCGGCGTCCTGGTCCTCCACGAGTTCGTGGCGAGCAGCACCGGCGGCGGCTACTTCCCGGTGCTGCGCGCCGTGGACGCCACCACCGGGTCACCGGTGTGGACCGGGACCTTCTCGACCCACGGCGGCTCGTCGTCCCACGTGGCGGCGGCCGGCGACATGGTTCTCATCGACACCGCGGGAACGGTCACGGGCTTCGACGTCCGCACCGGCACCAAGGTGTGGTTCTCGTCATCGGTGACCGGCAACCGGTTCGTGTTCGGCCCGATGGTCGCGCAGAACCGGATCAGCTTCGTCGGCCTCGACGGCAAGGTGCACTCCTACGGCATCCCGTGACCCCGGGGGCGGGCACCTCTCCCGTCGTACGGCGGTAGGTTCTCCCCCGTGATCACCGCCATCGTCATGGTCTCCGCAGCCGTCGAGCGGATCCCGGAGGTCGCGCAGGCGATCGCCGACCTCGAGGGCGTCACCGAGGTCTACTCCGTCGCCGGTGACGTCGACCTGGTCGCGATGGTGCGGGTCCGCAAGCACGAGGACCTGCACGACACCATCGCCGGGCGGCTCAACAAGGTCGACGGGGTGCTGTCGACGCAGACTCTCATCGCGTTCCAGGCCTACTCCAAGCACGACCTCGAGGCGACGTTCTCCCTCGGCATCGAGCCCTGACCGCGAGGGTCAGGGGCGCAGGGCCTGGCTGACGGTCACCCAGGTTGCCAGCGTCCGCTCGGCGGCGCCGCTGTCCAGCGCTGAGCCAGCCACGGCCAGACCGGCGCGCAGCCGGTCGACCAGCGGCTCGGCCCCGCCGGAATGGGCGGCCAGCGCCGCGGCGGCGTTGAGCAGCACCGCGTCGCGGACCGGACCGGTCTCGCCGGCGAGCAGCCGCCGGCAGACCGCGGCGTTGAAGGCGGCGTCCTCACCGCGCAGGTCCGCGAGCGTGGCGAGCGGCAGCCCGACGGACGCCGGATCGAAGCGCTCCTCGGTCACACCGCCCCCGGCCACCACCCACACCGTTGACGGGCCCGTCGTCGTCAGCTCGTCGAGGCCGTCGTCGCCGCGGAACACCAGCGCGTCAGCGCCGCGGTGCGCGAGCACCCCGGCCATCACCGGTGCCAGCCGGGGGTCGGAGACCCCGACGGCCTGAGCCATCGGCCGCGCCGGGTTGGTGAGTGGACCGAGCACGTTGAAGACCGTCGGGATGCCGATCTCCCGGCGCGCGAGCGCCGCGTGGCGCATCCCGGGGTGGAAGACCGGCGCGAAGCAGAAGGCGATGCCGACCTGCGCCAGACACGGGCCGATCGCGGGCGGCGGCAGGTCGACGACGACGCCGAGCTCCTCGAGCAGGTCAGCCGAGCCACAGGCGGACGAGGCGGCCCGGTTGCCGTGCTTGACGACCGGAACCCCTGCGCCGGCCACGACCAGCGCGGCCATCGTGGACAGGTTGACCGTGTGGGAACGGTCGCCACCGGTGCCGCAGGTGTCGACGACCCGCCCCGGCACCGCGACCTCGGCTGCCTCGCGCAGCATCACCTCGACGAGCCCGGCGACTTCCTCGGGCGTCTCCCCCTTGGCTCGGAGCGCGACGACGAACGCAGCCAGCTGCGCCGGCGAGGCCTCACCGGCCATCACCTCCGACATCGCCCAGGACGTGTCGGCGCTCGTCAGCGACTCCCCGCGCAGCAGCGAGCTGAGCAGGGTCGGCCAGGTCGAGCTCAGTGCGGGACCGCCTGGCGCCGCACCGGCAGCCCGTCGTGCCGAGCGCGCAGGGCCGCGACGACGGCTGCTGCGAGGGCAGGCGCGTCGATGGGGAGCGGGACGACGGCGTCGGCGAGCGACCAGGTGGCGAGCCAGGCGTCGTCCTTGCGAGCGATGAGCACCAGCGTGGCCGGCGCGTCCGCGATCTCGTCCTTGATCTGCTTGGCGAGCCCGAGGCCGCCGGTCGGCCAGGCCTCTCCGTCGAGGATGGCCAGGTCGATGCCGCCGCCGTCGACCGCTTTCACGACCTGATCGCCGGTCGCGGCCTCGACCCACTCCAGCCGACCGAGGTCCTTGTCAGGCCGGCGGCCGACCGCAGTGCGGACCGCGTCGCGGACCGCCGCGTCGTCGCTGTAGACGAGGACGGTGAAGGCGCTCATGCGCCCGAGCCTAGCGAGGCCTACCGCTGTCGAGGTCCGGGGCCTCGCCACGGGACGTCCACGGTGTGCGTGTAGCAGTTCGGCCCGGCGTTGTACGCCGACAGGCGACTGCCGCAGACCGTGCAGCAGACCACGCCGCCGGCACTGGTTCGCACCTTCTGTACCGGCTTGGCGGAGGTGCCGACCAGTCGGGTCCCGGATGCCACGGTGCGTCTCCCTTGATGTCGAGTCCCGATGTGGCCGGGATCACATCGGGCGAGGCTAGGGAGGTCTGGGCGTGCGGTCAAGCGCCGTTTGCGCAGGTCAGGGCTGGTTACCGACCGGTAGTCGGTCAAGTCGGCGGTCCTCGCGGGCGGCCTCGCGCTCGGATGCCCGCATCCACTGCGTCAGGGTCACAGCCAGGAACAGCAGCCCGACGAGGTCCCCCGACGCCCACAGCAAGCCGCCGCCTACCTCCTGCTGGTAGACGGCCTGACCCACCGGGTGCAGCGCGAGGTAGTGGTCGCGGGCGATCAGGCTCGACCCGCTGGCCGGCACGCTCATGATCGCCACGCCCAGGAAGGCGTGGAAGGGCAGCGTGGCCGCCAGCAGCAGCATCCGCAGCGGGTAGGAGCGCCGCCCGGGTACCGGGTCGATACCCAGCAGCGGCCAGAAGAACAGCGACCCGACCGCCAGGAAGTGCACGTGCAGCGCCTCGTGCAGGTAGCGGTTGTCGAGGGTGGCGTCGTACCAGCCGGTGAAGTAGAGCGCGAAGGGGCTGGCGACGAACAGCAACCACGGGACCAGCGGGAAGGTCAGCACCGCAGCGGCCCGCGAGTGCAGCACGGCCAGCAGCCAGGCTCGGGGCCGCGGCGGCAGGGTGCGCAGGGCGAGCGTGACGGGGGCGCCCAGCGCGAGGAAGATCGGCGCCACCATCGCGAGCAGCATGTGCTGGACCATGTGGACGCCGAACAGCGTCGTGTCGTACGCCGCCAAGCCCGACAGCAGGGCAGTCGCCAGCGTGCCGAGCCCCAGCCCGACGAAGCAGATCGTGCGCCCCACGGGCCAGCTGTCACCGCGGCGGCGGAGCACCGCTACGCCGTACAGGTAGGCCACCCCGAGCGCCACGACGGCGAGCAGCGGGACGACCTCCAGGCGGGCTTCGCCGAGCAGCGCGCCGGGCGAGAAGCCGGGCAGGTCCTCGCTGTGCGCGAGCGGGATGGGCACCCATCCAGGGTAGGTGTGACGGACTCCTCCGGCGCGCCGGGGGACCCCGCGTGGAAACCCGGTCGGTTGGCTGGCAGACTGCCGGACGTGGCTGCTTCCGCTGTTGGATCCACGGCCGGGCACGGCTCCCTGACGCGACCCAACATGGTGTCCGTCGGGACGATCGTCTGGCTGTCCTCCGAGCTCATGTTCTTCGCGGCGTTGTTCGCGATGTACTTCACGATCCGGTCGGTGACCGGCGTGACCGACACGGGCGTGGACAACTGGCCGCCGGTGCCGGTGCAGCTCGCGGTGGGCTACTCGCTGGTCTTCACCGTGATCTTGGTGCTGTCTTCCGTGACCTGCCAGATGGGCGTGTTCGCCGCGGAGAAGGGCGACGTCTACGCGATGCGGCGCTGGTACTCCCTGACGCTGTTCATGGGCCTGGTCTTCGTGCTCGGCCAGGCCAACGAGTACCGCGTGCAGTACGCCGAGGACATGCAGATCGACAGCCACGGCTACGGCTCGGTCTTCTACCTCAC